>JAQICC010000386.1 GCA_027858735.1 Salinivirgaceae bacterium | reverse complement strand
TCCCAGGAGAGAATTACAAAGCGGAAGCGGGCGAGTCTTCCCCTGGGGGAAGTGCCTTTAGGCGAAGGGGGAATAAAGGTTAATTTACCCGTATTATCATGCTTGACTTGACACTAGTTATAGTTATTCATCATTGCGGCAATACCTCCACCATTAGTTACATTGCTATAACCGCGTTTCTCAAGAACTTGTTGTGCATAAGCGGAACGAGCTCCTGAAGCACAATACACTATTATTTCGCGATTGGTTTCACCAAAATCACTATTGCCGGCCATAATATCATCCAATGGAATATTAACTGCATTGGGGAAAGCACCTCCCATGAACTCACCCTGAGTACGAACATCAATAACTAAACGTTCCATTTCATCGGCACTTACATTTGCATTGGTTTCTGTTTCTTCAACTACTGCATTGGTTTCTGTTTCTTCAACTACTTTTTCTGCTGTATTTTTTGCAGCAAAGGGGAGTAAGTCTACATTTATTGTTTCAAAACCAACCGAAATTGCATGGCGCTGCAGTGATGTATGGCCACCTGAAATGTTAGTTACATCGATACATCCTGCACCAACTAATGTGCGTAAAGCCTGATGGCCTTTTTTACCTGTTTCGTCGTAAACTAAAATGGGAGCATCTTTAGGTATCTGACCCAAATATTTAGGAAGCATTTCTAATGGAATATGATGCGCTCCTTTTACGTTACTTTTTTGAAAGGCGAATACATCTCTTACATCTAAAACTAAAATCTGTTTTTTGGATCTAATATAATTATCAAGTTCAGAAACCATGACGGATGGACTAAAACCTGACATTTTGTTTTCCGCTGCATAGGCAGCCATATTCATTGCATCGTTTGCCGTTCCAATTGGTGGAGAGTAAGCAAAATCGATATCGGCAATTTCACTCACCGGAAGTTTTGCTGCGGTTGCGGTGGCAATAACATCCAAGCGTTTGTCGGCACCTTTATATCCGGCAGTTTGTCCACCTATTACCACACCTGTTTTTTTATCGTATACTACCAAAACACTTACGGTCTCGGCTCCCGGATAGTAAGCGGTATGATGTTCTTTATGAACCACAACAGCATCAGCATCAATACCTGCAGCACGCGCTTGTTTTAATGATAAACCGGTGGTTCCGGCTACAGCTTCAAAAACACGAACTACCGATGTACCAATTGACCCTTTGTAACTATGCTGACCACCCAAGGCATTTTCAGCAGCAATTCGTCCTTGACGGTTCGCTGGTCCGGCTAACGGAATTCGAACTTTTTTACCAAATGCGCGATGTTCAATTTCAATCATATCACCGGCAGCATAAATATCAGCATCCGATGTTTGAAGTTTATCATTTACCAACAAACCACCAGCTTCGCCAATTTCCAAACCAGTATCTATAGCCAATTGTAAGGTTGGGCGAACACCTACCGAAAGCAAAACCATATCGGCATCTAATGTTTTACCATTATCAAGCTCCACTGTATTGTGATTAATTTTTGTTACAGCGGTCTCAGTATGAACGCCAACACCATATTCTTGCAGTTCACGTGTTATAAATCCGGCAGTTTCAGCCTCCATAATAGACATCACGTGCGGCATTTTTTCAATTACGTGCACGTTTAAACCTCTTTTCACTAAGGCTTCAACCATTTCTAAGCCAATAAAGCCTCCACCAACAACCACTGCCGTTTTGGGTTCGTTATTCTTTAAGTGGCTTTCAATATTATCCATATCTTCCAAAGTCCATAAGCTAAAAACATGGTCGGCATCGGCTCCAGGCAAGTCTGGTTGTATAGGGCGGCCGCCTTGCGCTAAAATAAGTTTGGTGTATTCAAATGTTTTTTTTGATCCATCGCGGCTATCTACCGTTTCTAAACTGTGCGCTTTTTTATTGATGCTGGTTACCAGAGTATGAGTAAATACATCAACATTATATTGTTCCTTAAAACTTTCCGGACTTTGCAAAATTAATTTTGAACGGCTGTCTATATCACCAGCTATGTAGTAAGGTAAACCACAATTGGCAAATGAAATGTCGGGGCCAGCTTCAAGCATTGTAATTTGAGCTTCAGGCGATAATCTGCGTACTTTGGCTGCTGCTGTTGCTCCTGCGGCAACTCCTCCAATTATTAAAATTTTATCCATCGTTTTATTTAAGTTTTGTGCGATTAAAAGATTACTTTTTGTTTACGCTACAAAACTACTACCAATAGGTTCTAGTTAAATGCAAATCAAGTTAAGCTTCATCCGTTTCAAAATTGAACTGGGACAACTTTTTTCTTAATCAAAGTTTTATCTTTGCTCATAGCGATTAAAAAATAAACTATGAAAACTATTTCACAGAACGATACAGACTATTTATGCGATATAAACGCTCCATGTTTTCAGGCACTTTCATCTGAAGAAATGGAGTTGATTCAAAGCAGTAAAACTCAGGTGCAATTCCGAAAGGGCGATCATTTAACCAAGCAAGGAACTTTTGCATCGTATGTGCTTTTTATGATTAAAGGTTTGGCTATTCAATATGTTGAGGGCGATAATAATAAGAGTTTTAATTTGCGAATTATCAAACCGGGAGAGTTTGTTGGTTTATCATCCATATTTTCTACAAATACCTTTTCTTACTCATCGGTAGCTATAAACGATTGCCATTTAGTTCTGGTTGAAAAGTCTGCAATTTTGCAAGTCATAGGGCACAATGGAATATTTGGACTTAGTTTGATACGAAGATATACCGAACAAAACATTAACCTATTTGAAACTTTACGCACTGTATTGTACAAACAAATGATGGGTAGAATAGCTGAAGCGCTTCTTTACATTGATGGTTTTAAACTGGAAACTCCGGAAGTTTTTACCTTAATGAGTCGCAAACACCTAGCTGATTTTGCAGGAATAACTTCAGAGAGTGTCGTAAAAATGTTAAAAACATTAGATAAGGAAGCGATTGTTAAATTAAATGGTAAAGATATTGAACTATTGGATATTAAATATTTGCAGGATTTGAGCAAAAAGGGGTAATTATTCTTGGGTGTTTAATGGGGTATATATTCCACCAATCTTAATTGTAAGGCGCGTCTTGATTAGTAATCGATATTACATTTTCAATTCATTAATTAGCGACTTTACAAGAGGTTTGAAATGGGCTGGTGAGGTTTTGTGTAACTGAATACTGCTACAATTATTAAAGAGTATGAAAGCTGCTAGTTCCTTGCTTAGGGCAGAGGCAAATACTTCGGTATTTGCAAGTCCTGATTCTAGCGCAAGATGATTAATATGTAAAAGCGATTTCTTTCTTTCGTCTTTGCAATCCATCCGGGCAACAAGTTTTCCGTCCCATAAAATGGGTAGAGAAAAATAGCCATATTGGCGTTTTGCTTCGGGAACATAACATTCAATCGTATAGTCAAAATCAAACAGAGTTTTCATTCGTTTACGTTGAATGAGCAAATTATCGAATGGAGATAGAATTTTTAATTTGTGTCGCGGCAATGGTTTTTTTAATAGTTCCATAATGTAGGGCTGTGCATAGTAGTTTTGGTCAGCCACTTCTACTTGCAGCAATTCTCCGCTTGTAAACATTTCATTCAGAGTTGTGGCAACAATAGTCTTGGTATTTTTGAGCAAGTAAACTATTTCACTGGCCTGTCCTAATCCATTAGCTTCTAAGTAACGGGTAATTAGAAAACGTATATATTCCTCAGGACTTGGTATGGATGTGTTTAGACCTTTAGGAAGTACACGTTCAGTGAGATCATATACTTTATGAAAATTAACCCGAGAGGAAACCATAAGTTCTCCTTGCATAAACAAATTTTCTAAGGCTTGTTTGGTAGGTTTGCTTGTCCAATCGCCACGTTTTTTTCCGGTATGCTCAAAGTCTTTAGCCATTAAAGGTCCTTCACTGGCAATGCGTTTTAGAACTGAATTCATTAGGTGCTCATCAATTTTGTACCAATGATTTTCAAGACCGCTTACAATGGCTTGTTTTCTGGGTAAACTGAACCGATAATCGCGCATAGGTAAGTAAGCTGCAGCATGCGACCAATATTCAAAAACCTTTTTATCGGCAACCAACTGTTCTAAATGTAACAATTTGTATCGCGGGTTGCGATTCCACAGAGTATGATGATGGGCACGTTGAATGGCCGAAATGGTATCAATTTGAATATAGCCAAGGTGTTCAATGGCTGACAAAGTGCATGCAAGCGGATTACTCTTGTGATTGGTAGGTGGTAATCGTTGTGACAGCAATACTAGTTTTCTGGCTTGTTCTACTGAGAGTGTTTCTATTATTTTGGCCATTTATTTTCCTTTTATCGTTGTTTTTGAATTCTATTCTAATAACTCAGGCTTGAAAGTTAGGGTAAATTCGAAACATTTTTATTCTATTCTCGAATTAACACCCAAAGAGCATATTTAATGTTTGCATTTGTAAAAAGTAATTGAAGCCCAAAGCGCTTTTAATTTTCATTATCTGCAAGCACATTAATTTAATAAAGGCAGAGGTACTGCATTATAAAGTTTTCTATCTTTCAATAAAATCAACTCTTATGGGCTAAAGTCTTTGCTAAGTTTATCTCTTAAAGGTTGAGAACAGTTCATGGCATTTAGTTAGTCTACAAATGCATTCAAGGGCATTAATAAAAAAGCCTCACAGTTTTCTGTAAGGCTTTGTAGTAGTTATATGTCATGCTTTAGCGGAACATTATATTCCACTAAATATTTGCAAAAGCACAATCAAAATCTTTTAATGCTTATGGCCGCTATGGTCTTCGGCAGGCTTTGCTTCTCTGTCGTATTGGCAACAACTTGGTAATTCGCCATACGTTTCATCTTTTGCCTTAACTTTTTCGGTATCATAACCTGCTTTGGCAATAGCCTTGTGTATGGCCATAATTTCAACTTTTGATTCATCGAAAGTTATGGTGATTGTTTTCTTCTCTTTGTCCCAATCCGCTGTTGTAACCCCATCAACTTTACTTGCCGCTTTTTCAATAGTTTTTTCACACATGCCGCAATTACCGCTTACTTTAAAGGTCTCTGTTTTTTCATTTGCAGCAAAAGCTGTTGTAACACCAATTACCATCAATGCTACAAATACATTCATCATTTTTTTCATAACTTTTTAATTTTTAACACCGTTAAACATTATATAATAAATTGAATCGCTTTCTGTCATGCGAAACATGTATTCAAAAGAGTGCATATTTCTGTTGAATCCACCAAAATGATCATCTCCATCCTGATGGTCTTCATCCATATGATGTTCCCATTCCGATTCATTATCATTCCTATCCATCATGTGGTTTCCTTTACCCATATGTCCATAGAGATGTTCAAAGGCTTCTCCAGTATCACAAACCATTATTGAATCTCCATTTTCAAATGCATCCATTATAAAAGTGGTATCCATTATATCACCATAGCAGTGGATCTGTAATTGATTATTTACATTCATTACATCCGCTGTGCCTTGAATGCCAGATTTCAAACCTGACTGGTTTATAAATTCACCACTATAAGTCCCAACTATTTCTGACATATAATCTTCATCAGAATTAGAACTATCTTTTTCACAAGCACTAAAAGCAACTGCAACTATTGCGATGCTTAAAAATATTTTTGTTTTTTTCATAATTATTTATAATTTGATTTTGAAATTATTCTCTTGTATATTGGCAGCACTCAGGAAGCTTACTGTAAGCATTATTATCTCCTTTTACTTTTTCGGTATCATATCCGGCTGCTGCGATTGTCTTATGTATTTTGTCAAGACTAACCTTGTCTTTATTGAATGAAACATGCATTTGTTTTGTTTCAACATTCCAATTAGCAACATTTACACCATCCAAAGTACCAGTTGCTTTTTCAATGGTTGATTTGCACATTTCACAGTTACCTGAAACTTTGAACATAGCGTGTTCAAGATTTGCTTTCATTTCATTACTAGGTTGTTCTGTTTTTTGTGACATATCCATTTTTGAATGATCCGTTTGATTTTCGGAACCTATATCCATTTTACTCATGTCGTGTGGGGTTGAGCCTGCTCCACCTTGTGGATTCATCATGCTTGGTTTACCCTCTAATTGTGAAGCTGCATCAATTTTAAATACGCCATTTACAGCTATTTCTTCGCCTTCAGAAAGACCTTCTTTTACTATATAGAATTCACCAGCTTCTGGCCCAAGCGTAATCTCACGATATAAAAAAGAATTGTGTTTACGCTCTGGCATCTTAACATACACTACGGCACGTTTTCCTGTCCATAATACAGCTGTTTTTGGTATTAATAAGTCTTTTTGATTTGCATTTAATTTGGGTTTAACAATACCATTTGTAAACATTTCTGGTTTCAGTTCAAGATTTGGATTGTTAACTTCGACCCGAACATTGGCTGTTCTTGTTTTAGCATCCAGAAATGGGTCAATAAAGGTGACTTTTCCGGTGTATGTTTTTCCTGGGAAAGATTGTATGGTAAACTCAACCACATCACCCTTACTTAACCAAGGCAAATCACTCTCGTAGGCTTCGAACATTACCCATACTTTTTTAAGGTCGATTACCTCAAACAGGGCGTTCCCTTCTTTCACATAGTCGCCTAATGCTACATGACGCTTAGTTATTGTTCCGGAAATGGGGGATAGCACATCAAAATAGTTTTGAGTTTCACCTTTTGTCTCAATTCCGTTAATCTGAGCATCCGATAAATCCCAGAGTTTAAGTTTATTTCTTATGGCTAAATAAAATGACGGATTAGATTCTTTATAGGCCACAGCTTCCAACAATTCTTTTTGAGCTGTTACCAGCTCAGGAGAATATATGGTGGCAAGTTTTTCCCCTAAAACCACATTCTGTCCGGTAAAGTTGGTGAATAACTTTTCTATTCTTCCTCCAAACCTGGCGGTTAGTTCCGCAATATTTCGTTCATCGGGTTTAATTTTCCCCAATAAATAAACTTCCTTATTTGAATAGTCTTTTTTAACTATCATGGTCTGTATTTCGGCTATTTTCATTGCCGATTCGCTCATCTGAATTTCATTGGGGTCAACTCCTTCTTCATCGCTCGAATTTGTTTCTAAAGGAATTAAATCCATAGCACAAATAGGGCATTGACCGGGTTTATCCATTTTTATCTGTGGATGCATGGAGCACGTCCAGGTCGTTGCATCTTCTGATTCATGGTCATGTCCAGTCAATTCCTGTTCATTTACATTAACTGAACTTGAGCTTCCTTGATGAAAGAACAACCAACCTATAAATACGCCTATTCCTAAAACGATTATAATCAGTTTTAGATTTTGTTTTATGTTTTGAACTATCTGTTTCATAATTATTTTATTATGTTATTATTTGATTTCGACTTCTCTCTGACCAAAGTTACAGTGAGCGTAGTTGAATTGTTATTTACCCATTAAATAATGTATAAATGCCACCGAAGCACTCATATCAGTTCTTGATTTTTCCAGTTCAAGATTGTGCATTAAAGCCTTACGCTCCATGCGTAATATTTCTACAAAATTTTTACTGTCGGTAGCATATTCTGATTCTAATATTCGCAACGATTTTTTGGCAAGCTCCAATTGCTTATTATGTAAATCAATTCGTCTTTTAGCATCTTTATAATCAGCATTGGCTTTCTCATAAATGCTTTCGAGAACATTTATTTTATCAACTTTTTTGTTCAGCGTTGCCTCTTGCATAAACACAGCCTCCTTTACCATTGATGTATATTTCTTTCTATAAAGAGGAATGCTTAGACCAACCTTTGGAAACATAATGGCATCTCTACCTGATTCACCGGGGGCAAGCATTGTATTTGATGATTCTGCAATAAAAGTGTAGTCCATTCCAATAGTGAAATTAGGATTCCCCATTTTTTTAGCTGCTACTTGCTGATATTCGTAAGAAGCTTCCTGAAATTCAAGATTTAATACTTGGTGATTATTTAACCGGATACTATCAAGTAGTGCTTCCCGGTCAATGCTTAAATCAGATGTTTCAAGTATTTCCGGGATAAAAATCTCATCACTTGCTTCTACATTTATAAAATTGTTAAAGGCAATTTTCTGAGTTTGGAGCTTATCAAGCAATTGTAGTAACTGATTTTCAAGTTCAAGAATTTCCATCTCTACCCTTAATTCATCGACCGCAGAAGCTTTACCTGACTCAATTTTCACAAGTGCCAATTTTCGAAAGGTATTCAGAATTTGGACATTATCTCTTGTAATGGCAAGCGCTCTACTTGTAAAATAAAGGTTGTACCAAGTTGATTTAATATCATAAAACAGCTTTGATTTTGCCTCTTCAAATAGTTCATATTTAGCTTTTGCCATTTCAGTTACCACATCTTCTTTGGCATTAAGCGTTCCAAACCATGGAAACATTTGAGCTACACTTATTTTAGCTTGTTGCGCCCCAACACGGGTTTCAACTGGTTGAATAAAATAGCCAAACGCAATGGTAGGGTCGGGCAAAGCTCCAACTTGTGGAACTTTTTCTAAAGCGGCTAAATACTCATTAAATTTGGCTTTTAAACCCGGATTATTTTTAGCTCCGGTTACCAAATAGCTATCAAGTTGCTGTTGGGCAAATGTTTGAACAGCTATTAAGGTTAGAATTATATATATTATTGTTTTCATTGTTTATTTTTTTTTAGAGGTTGATATTAGACAATAGAGGCTAGATGTTAGATTTTCTAACTTTTAGCTTCTAATCTCTAGTTTCAATTTCTTTTTTATTATACTTTCCTGCCACATGGAATATAGAACAGGAACCATAAACATGGTTAGCACCGCAATGGTCATACCTCCGAATAATGGTATTGCCATCGGAACCATAATATCAGAACCCTTTCCTGTTGAGGTTAGAACAGGCAACAGCGCTATAATTGTAGTAGCGGTTGTCATAATAGCAGGACGAACCCTTTTTAAGCCAGCTTCAAGAATTAAAGCTCTCACTTCCATAACAGTTGTGGGTTTTTTCTTATCCATTAATTGGTTAATGTAGGTGCTTATCAGTACACCATCATCGGTTGCCACTCCAAACAAGGCAATAAAACCAACCCAAACTGCTACACTCAAATTAATGGTTTTCACCTGAAACAAATTTCTCAATTCAATTCCGCCTAAAATACCGTCCATAAACCAAGGTTGCCCGTAAAGCCAAAGCATAATGAACCCACCTGATAGCGCTACAATAATGCCAGAGAAAATTAGTGCAGTAGAAGTAACCGACTTAAACTGAAAATAGAGAATAAGGAAAATAATCATTAAGGAAATGGGTACAACCACTAATAAACGTTTTGTAGCACGAATTTGATTCTCGTAATTTCCGGTAAAAACATAGCTGACTCCCGATGGCAATTCAAACTCACCCTTTTCTATCTGATCATCAAGGTAAGCTATGGCGTTTTCTACTACGTCAACCTCTCCATATTCAGGTAATTTGTCGAAAATAACATAGCCCACTAAAAAAGTATTTTCACTTTTTATCAATTGAGGGCCTCGAACATAAGAGATGGTTACCAATTCGCCTAAAGGCACTTGAACACCCGATGAAGTTGGAATCAAAATATTTTTTAAATCGTCCGGATTATCTCTGAATTCTCTTGCATAGCGCATACGAACCGGGAAACGTTCCCTGCCTTCTACGGTAGAAGTAAGTTTCATTCCTCCGATAGCTCCGCTTAATACGTTTTGTAGTTTTTTAATACTTAAGCCATAGCGAGAAATGGCATCC
The DNA here is from genome assembly GCA_027858735.1 of Salinivirgaceae bacterium. Lineage (GTDB taxonomy): Bacteria > Bacteroidota > Bacteroidia > Bacteroidales > SZUA-534 > GH45. The sequence continues at coordinate 23,387 of JAQICC010000386.1, read as the reverse complement.
CTATTGATATCCAATTCGATGTAGGGCTTTCCGACAACTCTATCGGCAAAAACCGATGAAGGAGAAACCCCTTCTACATGTTGTAAATGCGTTTCGAGTTGATAACCTACTTTTTCAATGGTTTCTAAATCCGGCCCAAAAACTTTAATACCCATGGGTGCACGCATGCCAGTTTGCAACATAACCAATCGGGTTGCAATGGGTTGAAGTTTAGGAGCAGATGTCAATCCTGGTATTTTAGCTTTTTTTATTATTTCGCTCCAAATATCATCAGGCGAATTAATCTCCTTACGCCATTGACGGAAATATTCTCCTTTTTTATCAGCTATCAGGTTATCTTTTTGAACTAACCTGAAAGCTTCTTTTTTCGGATTGTAAGTGCTGCCATCCTTTAATTCGAACGTACCATCATCGTTAACTTTAAATCGCATTCTATGCCCCTTATCATTGAGGATGTATTCCGATTTATAATTGATGATATTCTCAAACATTGAGGTTGGTGCTGGGTCTAAGGCTGAGCTTACTCGACCCCATTTTCCGACTACGCTTTCAACTTCGGGAATTGAATTTACTTGCTTGTCTAACAATTGTATTACTTCAACATTCTCGGCAACACCGGAGTGAGGCATGGTTGTTGGCATTAACAAAAAGGAACCTTCATCAAGTGAAGGCATAAATTCCTTACCGAGACCGGGCATCCTTTCGCTAATACTCTGATAAGTTTTGCTGTTTTTTACAATGTTGGGCATAAACCCAAACAGCTTGTCAAAACCCTGCCAAGTTGTAATACCAAAAAGTACGATTAATATGGGAGTGATTAAAAATTTCCATTTATTGGCTAATGCCCATGTAAGTATCCTCTTATAAAAAACAATTACAAGCGATAATGCCCCAAGAACAGTTCCGACAATTACAATTACAAAAAAGAAATTAGCAAATAATGAGTTTTGTGCACCTAAAGGCATCCATGCTTTTGTTAAGAAGAAAACAACAACAACAATGGTAATGGCTATATTAATGTAGTTTATCCATTTCTTTTTTTCTGCTGCCCACTTATCATGAAAAAATCCATTTACACCATAGGCTGTCAATGCCAATGCAATATAATATCCGCTCGCAATTGAAATAATAATACCTGCAACTGCAAGAATACCGCTAATCACCTTTTTATATTTTTCCTTATCGAATTTTATGGAAAAAACTATGTGAGCTAGTGTTGGTATAATTATTAAACCAATAATCAAAGCCGCAAGCATGGTGAAGGTTTTTGTATATGCCAAAGGTTTAAAAAGCTTACCCTCGGCTGCTTCCATTGCAAAAACAGGCAAAAAACTAATGATTGTGGTTGCTAAAGCGGTAATAACTGCACCTGCAACTTCGGTGGTTGCTGTATAAATAACGGTAACAAGCTTTTTCCCTCTTGCTCCAATATTATTGGGCAATTCTGCATGTCGTATAATATTTTCGGTAAAAACTATCCCAACATCAACCATTACACCAATGGCAATTGCAATTCCCGATAGGGCTACAATGTTGGCATCGACACCAAACTGGCGCATGGTGATAAAAGTGATTAATACACCAATGGGTAATAAACTTGAAATTAAAAATGAAGCTCTTAGATTTAGAACTAGTACAATAACCACTAAAATACTAATTAGTAATTCCAAGCTGATGGCTTCCTCAAGTGTTCCTAAGGTTTCTTTTATCAAACCTGTACGGTCATAAAAGGGAACAATGGTTACTTTAGAAACACTGCCATCATCCAATATTTTTGAGGGTAATCCGGCTTCAATCTCTGCAATTTTTGCTTTAACATTATCAATGGTATGTAAAGGGTTTGCGCCGTATCGTGCCACCACAACACCTCCAACAGCCTCAGCACCACCTTTATCTAAACCGCCTCGGCGAGTGGCAGGGCCAAAATGAACCTTTGCAACATCTTTTAAGCGAATAGGAACATTTTCACGAACTGCTACCACACTTTTTTCAAGGTCTTCAATGGTATTAATATACCCAATGGCTCTAATAAGATATTCAACACGATTGTATTCAAGGGTTCTCGCTCCAATGTCGAGATTGCTATTCTTAACTGCCGACATAATTTGAGCCACATCAACGCCATGTGCTTTCATGGCATTAGGGTCAATGTCAACTTGATATTCTTTAACAAAACCACCAATGGAAGCTACTTCTGACACACCTTTGGCAGAAGTTAAAGAATATTTAACATAGAAATCCTGTATCGTACGCAGCTCATGCGGATCCCATCCTCCTGACGGATTTCCGTGTTTATCTCTTCCTTCAAGCGTGTACCAATATATTTGACCCAATGCTGTGGCATCTGGCCCTAAAGTCGGAGTAACGCCATCGGGCAAGGTGCCTGCCGGAAGTGAATTCAGTTTTTCTAAAATTCGGGTACGGCTCCAATAGAATTCTATATCATCGTCAAAAATGATATAGATACTTGATACCCCAAAAATGGAATTACTTCGGATGGTCTTTACTCCTGGTATTCCCAACAAGGATGTAGTTAATGGATAAGAAACCTGGTCTTCCATATCCTGTGGTGAGCGACCTGACCATTCGGTATACACTATTTGTTGGTTTTCTCCAATATCCGGTATAGCATCAACCGGAACCGGATCCGATGGGAGAATACCTGTTTCCCATCCAAATGGTGAATTCACTATTCCCCACGATATGAAAACAATCAATACCAATAAGGTTACTAATCTGTTTTCGAGAAAGAATTTGATTGTTTTATTTAACATATCTAAACAATTTGATAAGTATTATTTTATTAAAAGTTACGGCAAATATTTATGTGTAACACTACAGTTCAATTAATAAATTAAACTATAAATCAATTAATTAGAATGCTAACAAAGATATGTTTGCAATAAAGAAAGGCGTGTTTGTATTTTTGGTGGTGACGAAGAATCATTAAAAGCTACAGTAGCTTTATTTGCTGTTGAAAACAATTCAAAGTTTAGAACAAATAAAATTGGAAAAAGAACATCAAGCTCAACAATGGTGTTGTTTTCAACTACTATTGGACTTACATAATCATCTTCTACCTCAAAGTGTAAAGTTTTGTTTTCACAACATCCTCCAGTACCATCACAACACGATTTAGCTTCTTTATTGATGGATGTGGAAACATATTTACCCCCACAATAATGCATAGAGAAAGTTATTCCTGTGGTCGAAACCAGAAGGAACAGAGCTAGAACGATATGTGATATTTTTCTAAGCATTACATTAGTTTATCTACACAAAGAAACGTCTTTTATACTGAAATGTTTTGCAAAATTATGGATAAGATTTATATCTTTTTTGTGTAAATCAATTAATAGTTCTAGTACATCGTTTTATTTCCCCAATTTCAATATCCGAATAGCCCCCCTTACCACAATTAAAAAAACGATTGCTCCAATGATTAAATCAGGATACTTTGAATTGGTAATTAATACCAATACACCTGCTAATATTACACCCGAATTAATGATAACATCATTTGATGTAAATATCATGCTTGCTTTCATATGTGCTTCATTACTTTTTGACCTTTGAAGCAAGACCAAACAAGCTGTATTTGCAATAAGGGCAAAAATAGAAACACCTATCATTATTCTGTAGTCAGGCATTGCGTCTGAACTAATGAAACGCCGAGTAACTTCAATAATACCTAATAGAGCTAAGGTTATTTGAAAATATCCACTCCAACGAGCCACCTTTTTTTTTCGTAATACTGTGGAGCCAACTGCCCAAAGACTTAATCCATAAACAAACGAATCGGCTAACATATCAAGAGAATCAGCAACAAGGCCCATTGATTTTGAAATGACACCGGTTGTCATTTCGATTAAAAAGAAAACAAAATTGATTATTAGCACAGACCAAAGTAGTTTTGACTGCAAATTGGAATCTTCTACTACTAATTCGCCTTCCTCAATAGTTGAGGAATTTGACAGTTTTGCGCCAAAGTTTAATGCTTCTAATCTTGATAGTATTTCATCATCATTTTCTGAGTGAAAAACTGTCAAATTCCTGTTTTCTATATCAAATTTAAGTTTTTTGATAACCTCCAATCCATCCAATTTCATTCTAATAATATTCTCTTCGGATGGACAATCCATTTTAGATATGTGATACTCTGTTTTTAGCATTATTTTAAAATATTTTACAGCTTATAACAACATAAAATACAAATTAACAACATTTTTTGCTTAGTTGAATTGGAGGACATTTTATTGAACCAAACGAACAATAAACACAGCAATCTCCCTTATGAGGTTTCAAAACGGCCTTGCATTTTTCACATTCATAGAAAAACTGGCAAGCATGTTCGGGCATGGTTTCCTCTTTTGAGAAACCGCAATCCGGACAAGTTATTATTGATTTTAAAATAACAGGCTTCATTTGTCTATAATTTATTTAATTTGCCTAGCCTCAAAAGTAAAAACTTACTTGCAATTGTAACCTAATGATGTTATGGTTTCTCTAGCCATCTCCATTTCAACATTATCACCTTCAATTGTAACTGTTTTTTCAGCTAAATTGACTTTTGCAGTTTCTACAAAAGCTAGTTTCTCAAGGTTCGATTCTACATTTGCCTTGCAATGGTTGCAGGTCATTCCATCTACTTTAATTGTTTGAATTTTCATAATATTTGTATTGTTAGTTTGAATTACCTTATGTTTATTATTTAGCCTCTTTTGAATGTATCCGTTTATAATTAGAGCCATGAGTATTATACCTGACAATATTTGCCACCATGCTAAATGTTCGCCATGGCTATGAGCCAGGTGCTGATTGGCTATTTGAGTAAACCATTCAATGGGCAAAACATAATCAATTAACAAACCAAAGGATAATGCACCTGCGATTATTGTACCCAAATAAGCAAACAAGCTTTTTTTACCTAAAACTTTACCAATCATGGTTATAGTTGCAGCGTTGGTAGCAGGCCCTGCCATTAATAATACAAAAGCAGCCCCTGGACTAATACCTTTTAAGATAAGTACAGCAGCCAATGGAATTGACCCAGTAGCACAAATGTATAGTGGGATTGATACCACAAGAATCATCAACATTTGTACAATAGGAGACATATTCAATAATTCAAAAAATTCATCCGGAATTAATGCGGAAATTATTGCAGCTAACACTAAACCTATCACTAACCATTTTGAAATATCCTGTATAAAATCCACAAAACCATATCGGAATACATCACTAACTTTTTGACGGAATGTTTTATGTTTTTCAGCCTCTTGTTGATATACTCTATTATCAGCTTCTTTTCTAGTTATTGAACTGGTAATTAATCCTCCTGTAACACCGGTGATTAATGCAGCTAATGGTCGGATTATGGCAAAAGGAAGCCCCATTAATGAGAATGTTGCTAAAATAGAATCAATACCAGTTTGAGGAGTTGAAATTAGAAAGGAGATAGTTCCTCCTTTTGATGCTCCATTTTTATAAAAGGCTGTTCCGGTTGGAATAACGCCACAAGAGCATAATGGCAAAGGAATTCCAAAAATGGAAGCCAAAACAGATGATTTTAAGGGTTTGCCACTAAAATATTTTTCAATTTTTTGCTTGGGAATAAAGGCATATAATAATCCTGCAAAGAAAAAACCAAGTAATAAATATGGAGCCATTTCACTTAGAATAGCTATAAAATCTCTAAAAAATGATATGATAAATTCTTTTACTTCCATCTCTTTAAATTTTAGATTCCAAAGTACGGAAGTATTCAGTCTTGACTTATTACACGATTTTGGAAAAGAATTATAATATTTTTGGATTATACCTTATCAAGCGGTTTGCGCTTGCTGGTTTTTAATTTCTTGAAGTGCGAAGGGGTTAATCCGGTAATTTTTTTAAACTGATTTGAAATATGCTGTACGCTGCTATACCCTAATTTATAAGATATTTCATTTAAAGTTAGTTCATTATATACGAGTAGCTCTTTAGCCTTTTCAATCTTTTGGTTAATGATATACTTTTCAATTGTTATACCTTCTACAGATGAGAAAAGATTGCTCAAGTAAGAATAATCATAACCTACTTCTTGAGCAATATAATCGGAACTATTGATTGATTCCAGCAAATCATTTGAATGATGTATTTTTTCAATAATTAAGGTTTTGATGCTATCAATCAATTTACTTTTCTTATTATCGATAAGCTCAAAGCCATTTTCGTTTAAAACATTTCTTATCTCTGCAATCTGTCCATCATTTAGAATTGCTGAAATACTTACTTTGCCTAACTCAATTTCTTCAATCGTTAAATTCAATTTTGCAAATTCATCATTAACAACCTTAATGCAGCGGTTGCAAACCATGTTTTTAATGTGGAGTGTAGTAGAATTCATGGCACAAAGTTATAAAATTCTTAATCAAAGATAGAATGTTATACTTTAGTGTTTAGCCTTCCAAAAGAAGCAAAAACTGACAAGCGGTTATTTGCAGCAACATATAAGTGTTGCTTTTTAAAATATGGCAAATCTAATTTTATTCCTCAATGTCCTTTAACCCGAATTCTTCGTTAGAAGAATCGATTTAGATCAACTAAGCTTTTATTCAATCATTTACGATTGGTTGATGTAATCCATCTCGGTTAAAAAGCTAAGTTGCTCAAAATCGGGATTAACCGGAGCTTGCCATAAGAAAACTACGTTTCTAATCCCTAATTCCGGTTTAACTTAAAACTTAGCTTTCTTAAGAGCTTCTTCATAAAATGATAATTTGTATTAGAAACACTTTATTACAACTACAAAAAAATAGCCTACACTGGGCGGTGTAGGCTAAAAACATTTAATACGCAAACAAGTATTAAACAACTATATATGAAAAATACATTTATTGCACACTTACCATATAGCTTGAATTTCTGTTGTTTGAAAAGGCCTTTAAATTCACTTTACCACTAACCGAAACCGGTTTGGTATATAAATTAGATTTTATGGTAGGTTCACTATTGTCAGTAGTATAACGAATGCTTAATTTAGGATACAAAATATTTGCAAAAAGTTTACCATCGGTAATTTGTGCACCCGGTGTTGGAACCCGATAATGTAATTTGGTATTCCACTGTTCTAAAATGGGTAATTGAAATTTACCTACGCGGTTTACAAAATTATTCCAATCGTCGGCTTTTAATTTATTCTGTTCTGTGCTTTTTGTAAGCTTGGCCCACTGCGGTTGATTGGCCCAGGCACGCTCGGCTAAAGCAATAAGTTTCATAATAATTTGTGCATCGTTTATTTCGGGCGAAATACTATTTTCGCTCCACAATAAACCTTGAAGGCCTAAAATATTTTTAGCTCCAATTGCATTTAATTTTACCATTTTTTGGCGCAGTGCATCACTATCAATGGTGTTTCCAAAATGGTCAATGTTTGCACATTTTGAAATGTCCATTGGGGTATACTCCCAGGGCTGGCGGGTGTCAACAAAACTTCCCCAATAATAACCACGCTCTTGCGGATGTTTATAACAAGCTAAATCGAAATATAAATTAGTAACATGTGCCAGTACGGTTTTGTAACCAGCATTTGCCAACTTATAGCCAATATCTTCGTTGCCCGAATTCCACATATTGTTCCAAACATAAGGGCGCAAATTTTTGTCGATAAAATTGGGATTTGGGTTTTTGTTTGCATGTCCCTGCAGCGCAATTTCTTCCCACCCGGCAGCAATAATATTTCGCTTGGCCAAAATGGTTGAAAACCTGTCTATAAAATAGTGCGATAAATCGGCGGTTGAGTTAAGCTTTTTATTTTCGCTTACCAAAGTGTTGCAAATAGGCGATTTTTCCCAAACACCTTGCGGTACTTCGTCGCCACCAGTATGTATGCATTTTAAAGGAGCCTGGGCTTCGGTGAACATGGCTAAAATTTCATCGCTAACTTTGGTTAAAAATGTATAAGTCGATTCCATTCCAACGTTAATAACATTGTCGTTCCAGCCCTGAACTGAGCGGTAATTTGACTTGTCGTTACATTCGCTAAGTAAATATTCAACGGCTTTTGTACTATCGCCTTTTGCCATGTAATTTTTATAACGGTATTGCATGGAACGAATGGCGGCGCGTGCATGTCCGGGCATATCAATTTCAGGAATAATTTCAATGTGACGCGCCTTTGCGTATTTTATAATTTCAATAAAATCGGCGCGTGTATAATAACCACAACCACTTGAAACTTCTGCTTCTGCAATTGGGCCGCTACCAAATGAGGGTTGTAAACATGAAGCTTCATTTTGGGAATGACCCCGTTTACTTCCATAATTGGTAAGTTCGGGCAGTCCGTTAATTTCAACTCGCCAACCTTCATCGTCGCAAATATGGAAATGGAATTTATTTAGCTTATAAAAAGCCATAACATCGAGCAATTTGCATACTTGTTGTTTTGAATGAAAGTTTCGGGCCACGTCTAAAAACAAACCGCGGTATTCGAAACGGGGTGCGTCGGTAATTGTAACACAAGGTATTTCAATGGTTTCTTGTTCGGTTTCCCAAGCTTGTAACGGAATAATTGTTATAAAACTTTGAATACCATAAAACATACCTGCTGTACCCGGAGCCTTTATTTCGGCCCCTTTAGAGGTAACACTTAATTTATAACCTTCGGTGTTTGAAATGTTTGCATCTAAAACCAACGTAATGTTTGGCTTGTTGGCCGAATTAAAAACAATTTCACCGGCAAACATATTTTCCAGTTTTTGCTTTAAAAACGACGCTTCGGCGGTTAGTTCATGGCTGAATTTTATGGCTATTTGTTTTTGCAAAAGCAATTTTCCTTGGCTGGTTTTATAAGCGACCGGAGTTGGTAAAATTGGGCATAAAGTGGCCTCTGGTAAATCGCTTAATAAAGCATTCGATTGATAAATTCGTTCGGGGGTTTCAACAGGTAAGTTGTCATACCCTGCTCGTTTTAATCCGTTTAATGGCAAAGGTTCGCAAGTTAATTCGCAAGGAATGCCCTTGTTGGTATTGTTGTTATACACCAAGTAAAAGCCAATGGGTCTGTCGGTAATATTAATAACCGAACCGGTTGAGAATACTGAAAAGCTAACATTTTCACCTTTAGCAATACCTTTAAAGGATGGCTGGGGTTTTATAACTCGTAAATCGCCATTGGCATGATGTATACTAAAATTGCTTGCAGAATCAGTTCTGAAATTATGAATATGATTAAAATAGAGGGCCCAACCTGTTGCTGGAAAATCACTTCCGCTATTATTATTTAAAGTTAATTTCCATTCGGATTCGCCTAGTGCAGTTGCTTGGTTTTTTACCAATTCCCAATGCACGTCCAGTGCGTTGATGTCTGACTTATTGCTGTTACACGACCATAAAAAAAGGACAACGGTAATAATTAATAGTATACGAGTCATTTCTATTCTAATTAAGGTTTATTCCAATTCCGACATACATAAAGCCGCAGCACCCATTAATCCGGCGTTTTCAATTTCAGCTGGTTTAATTACGATGTTGTTTCGAATATCTTCAAATAAAAATTTTGATAATTCGGCTTTTATGCCGGGTTCTATGTATTTAAAAGCGCCAGCAATTGAGCCACCAATTACAATAATTTCAGGAGCCAAAACGTACATTACATTATTTAAAAGCCAACCCAGGTTTCTACCCATTTCAGCAAAAGCTGTTAAGGCGTCGGGGTCGCCCGTTTCGGCACGATTATATAATTCGTAACCCGTTGCCGAATAATTATCGGAAAAGAATTTGCTACTGCAAAAGTCTTCAATAATACCGTTGCGAAAAGGAATACAACCAATTTCGCCGGCAGCGCCATGTAAGCCGGCATATACTTTTTTATTGATTACCACACCACCGCCTAAACCCGTGCCCAGTGTTATTCCAAGTACATGTTTATATGCTTTGGCAGCTCCAAAATAAGTTTCACCTAAAACAAAACAGTTGGCATCGTTATTTATAAATACGGGTAAATTATATTTATCGCTTATCAATTTTTTAAGGTTAATTCCCTTAAAAGCCGGAATGTTATTTATGTTTACTATTTTTCCAGCATCGGCATCAATAAATCCCGGACAGCCAACTCCAATACCGGCAACGTCTTTGTTAATTACCTCATCAATTGCATTGAACAATTGTTTTAAAATAATATCGAGTGGCTGGATGCCCATTGTTGGTATGTTACAGGTTTTTTCAATTTTTCTGTCTACCATTAGTCCTGCCACAATAGATGTTCCGCCTATATCAACGCCTACATACGTTTTCTTTGTCATAATTTGTTTGTGTTATGCCTAAACTAAAAATAAATATACATATTCATAATTGGTTGTAGTTTAGGTATTTATAATGTTTTATTTTCTTATTTTGTGACCATGCATGGCAAAATATAATATAAATAAGTAACAGGGCACCAGTATCCAATAAGCCGACTGAAAATGCGCTACTGATGCGCGTTCGGCTGTTCCCTGAATGCTATCCACCAAATAGCCATAAATAAGTGGAATTACGGCACCACCTACTATAGCCATAACCAATAGCGACGAACCGGTTTTTGTGAATTTACCTAAGTCGGAAATTGCTAAAGGCCAAATAGCTGGCCACATAAGCGAATTTGCAAAACTAATAAGTACAATGGCATAAAATGCTAAATGTGCCGGAGCCAGAATTAATAGCAACGATGAGGCTATGCCTATAACTGAAAACATGATTAAGGCTTTGGTTTGTGAAATGTATTTAGGAATTGCAAAAACGCCAAACACATATCCAACAACCAAACCAATGGTTACATATTTTGCAAAACCATCTAAATTTGTAGCATCGGGGAAAGTAGCTTTTGCAAAATCAATAACAGAAACCATAGGCAGGGTTTCAATACCTACATAAATAAAAAGAGCCACAACGCCTAATAGTAAATGTGGAAATTGTAAAATGCTGGTTTTTGTTGCCGCATAGCTCGAAGCCGATGCTTCCGATTCGTCTTCGCCTTCGGCCAAAACTTCGGGTAAAGGCATAAAATAGGTAATTATACCTAAGCTAACTAAAATACCGGTAACGATGTAAAAAGGTAAAGCAATATCGGTTAACTCAACATTCGAAATATCAATAAACAAACCTAAAAACAAAGGCGCTATCCACCAAGCCAGTTTATTCATAATTCCCATAAGGCTCATTCGCATGGCCGCACTATCGGTTGGCCCAATAATGGTAACATACGGATTAACCGATGCTTGTAACAAGGTATTACCAATACCGCCAACAAACAGGGCTACTAAAAATAGGGGGAAACTTTCGACACTTGCCGATGGAACAAAGAGTAACATACCCATAGCCATAACGATGAATGAAAGCATCATGGTAATGCGGTAACCCAGTTTTTTAATGAGCCACCCAGCGGGGCCTCCAAACACTACAAAAGCTGAGAATATTGCTACGGTTACCAAGTACGACTGCATGGTAGTTAAATCAAAAGCATCGCGTAATGCGGGTATTAAAAATCCACTAATTCCAACTCCGAAACCAATAACGAAGAACATAATACCGACTAATATTAGTGGAACTAGCAGTGTTTTTTGTTTAGATGTATTCATTTTACCTGGGTTTAATTTTTGTTTTATAATTATTTATTTTTCAAACGAGTGCTTTAAAAATTGCCATTGCCATCAGCGATATTGCAAACTCCGTTTTATTGCAGACAATTTAATTTCTATATTTCTTATATTTCAATTGAACCTTCCATGCTTTCTTCTAATGCTCGGGCATGGCTTAAAAACTCGTCCAGTTTCATTTCTTTATGGAAAATCATACCGTGGGTTGCACGCATTTTTGGGCTTTCGTGTTCATAAAAGAAATCTTTACCCAAAATTAATTGTACGCGTTTAAATTGCTCGACCCAAACTTTTTGCGACAAGTCGCTAAAGGGGCCGTCGTAATCATAGCTTGGGAACGATGCATTTACTTGGCTAATATAACAATCTTTAAACGAGCGGTTAAGCACTGCCATTGAATTTAATGAAATGGGGCTAAATACATTGGAATCGTAAGGCTGAAATTTAAACCAAACGTTTCTGTAGCCAATAATGCGCATTTCCGATAAGTCGGTTTCTTTGCTGAATTGACGCAAAGCTTCAGCGGTTGCTTGCAAAACTTTGTAGTGCGTGTCGGGTCCCGAACCTTCTGGATCGAGAGCTAAACTAACTACTGTTGGTTTTAGGCGCCTAAGCATTTCTAAAATGGGTTCAACATCGCGTTTGCGTTCAGGCTGCTGCGTAAAAATATCGCCGGTATAAAAGCCTAAACGCAGGTGCTCAATGTTTTTTACCTGTACACCATAATGAGCCCATACCAGTTCCTCTTCAAACTCTCGAAGCATTCCTTTTAGGGTTTGAATATGTAGTGGATTTTTTTCGCCATCGTAACTAGCATTAATTAAGTCAACGTTATTACGTATTTGGATATTTAAATCGGCAATTGATTTTATTTGATGAATTTTTACCAGTGCACGGGTAATTCTATGGCAAACACCGCGTAATTTTCCGGGCTCATCTTTGGCTGCAACTTTGTTTAAATAATGGGCAACATCTTTATCCCATTTATATTTATATCCATTTTCAAAGAAGTCGGGGTGGTTCAGCATTTGAATTTTTTCGTCGTTGATGAATTCAAGTAGCGAATCCAACAAAAATTTCATCATATGGTTGGTAACTGCCGTAAAACCTGAAGTTAATATCGCAAAATGGAATTCGTTTGAAGCCTCGCGCAAATGATTTACTATATTTGGGAAAATACCCAGTTGAATGTCGTCGTGGTGGGGTCCGGTATGCAAATAAGTTTGATTTATTTCTTTGCGTAAACCCAAATTTATTTTTTGTTTGGTGTCTTCAATAACTTCGTTCACTCTTGCCAAACTTAGGTTTGGAATCAATGCGCAATAGACATCATTTTTTAAATCACTAAGTTTCAGTTTATGTGCATATTTGTCAATGCGCTGGCATAAATCGTAAATGGCTTTTGTGGTTTTTTCAAAAGTCCAATCGCCGCTTTTGTAATAAAGGTCAATACTATCATTTAAATCAATGGCTGCACCTTCGGTAATGTAAAAGCGTGCATTTTTTTGTCGGTGTAATACTGTGGCCGGAAACAGGTTATTTGGTTTTTGTTCAAGTGCCTGTTTAACAATGGAAGCTTTTGCCTCACCTGCAGCAAATATAATGGATACGCCTTCTGGGTTATAAGTAATAGTATCTAAACCTATGGTTATAACCAATCGGGTTCTCGAAACTTCAATACCGCCTAAATCGCCAGCCGATGCGGCCTGAGTTTCAAAATTTGTTGCTGTTAGTCGAGTAGTTGAATTGTGGTCGCTACCCCGGGTGTTAAAGGCAATATGTCCGTCAGGACCAATACCTCCTAAAAAGAAACCAATGCCGCCTTTTTCACGAATTTTTTCTTCGTAACGGGTACACCAATTATCTATATAAAAGATGCTTTGTTTTTGAATGGCCTCAAATTCATTGATTGGTTCACGGTTGCGCAGCGTTAAGTCAATTATATTATTGGGAAAAACATTTGAAAAATGTAATCCGTTAGCTAGTTCAATGCTATTGCAGTTAATTAATAAGGCATTTTTTGGATTTAAGCCAAAACCGTTTATGTAATATTCGCTAACGTAGGAATAAAAACTGTTGTGTTGTTCGGGATTAATGGGATAAAACTCATCGATTTGAACAAAATGTAAGCTGCTTAAATCTGGCTTTTTATTTAAATATAACCCATTTTCATTCATTAATTCCTGAGCCTTTTGCTTATTCCAATTGTTCAAAAAATATTGGGTCCATTTAATAAAATGCTCAGGCGTTTTTCCTGTGGGCAGACTAATCACTCCGTTCTGATTTTCGGCAACCCATTCTAAAAACCGTAAGGCGGTTAATAGTCCAAGGTTTGGAAAATTTGGAACAATAACATAAGGTATATTTGTTGTATACCCGTTTAGGCTAGAACGGTCGAAAAAGCATTGCTCTACTTGCGTTAACTGCGATAATTGCATAATTATGATTGTATTTTTTAATATAAAAATTTACAGGTTTAACCTAGAAGAATTGTTAATAAGGTTAAACCTTACATAAAATTAGATTAAATTTTGTTAATGGGTTTGCAGTTTAAAATTCCCTCCGAATATTTTGTTCGAAGGGAATTATTAAAGTAGTAGTTTAAAGTTATTTAATTATTAGTCAATATCCCACCAAACCTTTTGTGACATAGTTTGAGTTTGGGGAGCATTAGAATTTAATAAGCTTTCAATAGTAGGAATAGCACAACTTGAAGGTAATGCATAATTTGTTTCTCCCTGAACATATTGAGGTCTTATTTCTTGTGTAATTGGATTGCCAAGTGCATCAAACTCTATCCAAGCATTAACCGTTTTTGTTTTTGCAAGATTTGCAAATGCAGGATAACCGGTTCTTCTTAAAACGCTCCATGCTTGCCATGGAACACAATATGAAGCAATCCAACGCTGTGTGGCAATTTTTTCAAAATCTGATTCAACATCTCCTGTAAGGCCTGTTCCAGCTTGTGACCAATAATCGCCAACAATAGCACCCCACTGTTCCATACTAGCTTCAACACCTTTTACATACCATTCTGATGCATCTTCAGTACTTAAACCAAATAGAGCCGCTTCAGCACGTAAAAAGCAGACTTCAGAATAAGCTAATGATACCATATCGAGTGTGCCGTTATAAATGTGCGGATTTGGTTGAGCAAATTCAAAGATACTTCTAAATTGACTTGTTGAATAACCAGCATCGTCAAAAGCTGCACGAGTTGGGAAACCTGCATAAACGCCTCCAATTAATGAAGCAGAAAAATACACGGGTAACCTTGGGTCAACAACTCCAAAAAATGGATTCATTTCATCAGTAGTACCATTATCCTGAACCATGTTAGAAGTTAACGATTGTCCGGTCATGATATTTACTAAACAACGACTTGGAGCAAATGAACCTGCTCCCGGTCCATTTTCAATATCAACGGTATCGCCAGGTGCTATAGCAACTCTTGAATTTGATGTAAATGCATTCCAAACACCAAAATATTGATGATCTAAATAATCAGCACTGGTTGTTATTGATGTTACTGCTGATTCATCGTTTGCTTGAGGAAGATTTTTTTGTAAAACTTCAGTTATAATTGCCGTTGAGTTTGTGTTTGCATTTCTTGAACGCATTGCCATTCTAAAACGAAGGGCATTTGCAAATTTACTCCATTTTTGAAGGTCTCCTTCAAACATTGGGTCATAGTCGGAAAGGTTCTCTTTTCCTACTCCTGAACTTACAGCATCGCCAATATCAGTAATAGCTTTTTTCAGTCTGCCATCTAAATCGGCATAAATATCGGCCTGATTATCATAACTAGGCTGATAAACATTCGGATCATTTACATCAGTATAAGGTACATTGCCATAAGCATCGGTAATTTTTAGGAATTGAAATGCGCGAATTATTTCTGATACGGCATTATAATACATATAATAACCCTCGTAGCCATTGTCTGCACATTTATCCATTACTAAACCAAGATTTGGAAAAATGTGTCCGCCTTTGCCATTCATTTCTGAATCGGTAAAATAACCAACAAAAACAGCTTCATTCCATCCATCGCTATATTCGTACATGGCACTTTCATTCCACCAGGCAGCTTCTTTAAACCCAAAGGTAAAATGGTGTCCAAAACGGTCGCCTTGAATAAGTGGACCTCGCCAAAATTCATAGCGGTCTTCCTGGAAAGCTTTTCGAATTGAACTTGTAATAAGAGTACCTAAATTCGCTGTTTCTCCTGTCGGATTATTCGGGTTCACATTCATATCAACCAGATCGTCGGTACATCCAACAAATATTCCGGTTAGCAGAATTGCAAATATAAATTTTCTATAATTTTTCATAATACAATATTTAACGAATTAAAATGTTAGGTTAAGGTTAAAACCAAATGTTGTTGGTGTTGGAATATCAAAGTAGGTAACACCTTGAGAATTACTTGAACTATAAGTTACTTCTGGGTCGAAATGTTTAGCATCTGCATCACGATACAGGAAAAATAAGTTACGTCCGGTTAAACTAAAGGTAGCCTTTTGGAAAATAGTTTTCTCAATAAATTTTGCAGGTAACTTAAATGTCAATGCCAATTCCCTTAAACGAAAATTAGTAGCATCAACAATAAAAGGAGTAGTTACATTAGCTGCTAATGAACCGTAATAGTCTTGAGCAGTAATATTTGCATTTACTGGGTTACCATCAACATTTACACCGGTCATTTGGAATCCACTTTCGCGACCCTCTAATGATTCTTCCGATAAACCATAAGCCATAAGCTCTGAATTTGTTCCAGCAAGAATGTCTCCACCAATTCTAAAGTCAATTAAAAATTTCAAAGAAAAGTTTTTGTAATCGAATTTATTGGTTAAACCACCGGTTAATTTTGGGTTTACGTTACCAAGTAAAACTTCTTCTGACGATTTTATAAATGTTCCATTATCATTAAGAATAAGGTTACCATTGTCATCGGTATTATAATCATATCCAACAATATCACCATAACCACCCTTAGCTGTTGTTACAATTTTAGCACCACCTGCAACATTTTGAACGGCTCCAAGAGTTTGAGTTGTTAGGTCGGCATAAAGCTCTTCAACTTTAGTTTCGTTTTTAGCAAGATTTAATGAAATATCCCAGGTAAAATCCTTCGTTTTTACCGGATATCCCCCAATTAAGAATTCAATACCTTTATTTCTTACTAAACCACCATTTACCAATCTGTTTGCATATGCTGTGGTTGCCGGCAATTGAGCTCTGATAATTTGGTTTTCAGTAGCTGAATTATAATAGGTAAAATCGAAATAAATGGTATTATCAAGTATGCTTGCGTTTAATCCAAATTCCAGCGATTTAGTAATCTCTGGTTTTAATCCTGTAATTTCATCAATAAAGTCAACATCAGATAAAGCCAATCCGTTGTATTGGTACGATTGGTTTTGTACATTTTTCCAAATGCTATATGGATCAGTATCATTACCAACTTTAGCCCAACCACCGCGTAATTTTGCAAACGAAATAGCTTCGGGTAACGATAAAGCCTCAGTTAAAATTAACGATAAGGTTGCTGAAGGATAGAAGTATGATAAGTTGTCTTTAGGTAAGGTCGATGACCAATCGTTGCGGGCAGTAACATCTACATAAACCACACTTCTGTAACTTGCAGTAGCAGAGCCATATAAAGATTGAACCATTTTTTCACTGGAGACATCATCATTTGATTGAATATTTTCAGCATTGGTAATGCTATAAATCTCTGGTGTTTTATATCCTAAGCCCAGATATCCCTGAGATAATCCTTGTTCATACCTAATGTTTCCACCAGCATTAACCATTAAATTTAAACTTTCAGTCAGGTCCTTGTTATATTTTAATAAAAAGTCGAAATTACTTTCTGTATTGGTTATTGAACGGTCTTGTAATCTACCATCAGGAAATTGAACATGTTCTGGTTGGTTGTATTCTTCAGTTTTGGTAACAGAATAATCGGTACCTATGCGAATGAAAGCTGATAACGAGGTAGTTAGCTTATAATCTAGTTTAGCCATCCCAATTAGTCTGTCACGACTGTCTTTGTTAATATCGTAATTATTTACCCAATAAGGGTTCATAAAATGCGTTAGCGTAGGACGATTCTGAGTGCCATCGACATTCTGATACTGTTTCATTTCCTCAGTTACGGTTTCGCGAGGCATTAAAAATAATGATTGTATTACGTTATTAGCACTGTTTCCTAACCAGGTTCTACCACTAATTTCTTGGGTAATGTAATTTACTTTAGCATCGAAACTAATTTTGTCGTTTAACTTTGTTGTTGCACGCAAATTAAAACTATGGCGTTTTTGGTCGTTATTAGGAATTATGCCGCTGGCCTTTAAATTGGTATATGAAAATCGTATAGATGAGGTTTCAGTTCCTTTTGATAATGCAACGGTATTTGTGGTACTGTAACCCATGTCAAAATAATCTTTCACATTATCTTTTTGGGAGCTATAAGTTAAAGTCGGCTTGTATGAGTTCCACGAAGCTTGATTAGAACCATCGAACTTTGGTCCCCAAGACATTCCTGTATTCAAATCATAAACATTATTTATTCCTCTACCGTACTCATTCTGATATTTTGGTAAAACACTGTTTGTAATTTTATCGATTGTGGTAGAAGAAGAAAATTCAATTCCTATACCTTTACTCGCCTTACCCGATTTTGTAACAATAATAATGGCACCATTTGCAGCTCTTGATCCATACAAAGCAGCAGCATTTGGTCCTTTCAAAACGGTCATACTTTCAATATCGTCGGGGTTAATGTCAGAAATACCTGAACCATTGTCTTTTCTATCCCATATACCACTACCATTGTCGGCATAACTCGAATTATTAACCGGTATACCATCAATAACATATAAAGGTTGATTATTTCCGGTGATAGAAGTATTACCTCTAATAACTAACCTCGATGAAGACCCAAGGCCACCACCAACTTGCGTTACTTGAACACCAGCAACTTTACCCGATAAAGAACTCACAATGTTTTTGTCTCTGTTTTGAGAAAATTCCTCGCCTTTAACATCGGTAACGGAATAACCGAGCGATTTTTTTTCTCTTGAAATACCCAGTGCAGTTATTACAACTTCGCCTAAACTAATTAAATCCTGACAAAGCGAAACATCAATAGCAGAAATGGTTTCAACCGGAATCTCTTCGGTTAACATACCTACAAATGAAAAAACGACCACATCGCCAACATTTGCAGTTAACGAATACTTACCATCAATGTCGGTAATGGTACCTGTACTTGTACCTTTTATAGATACAGACACACCCGGTAATGTAGCCTTGTCTTCGCAAGATACTACCGTACCGGTAATAGCACTTTGTTGAGCAGCTAAACAGGTGCTCAAAAATGCAAAAATTAGTAATAAATAAACTCTCATAATTAGTGATTTTGAATTTAGATTATTGTTTTATTAATATGATAATATGTTGTATGCATTATTGTATTAATTATTTTCTAAAATTCGTTCGAGAACTACAACAGCTGAACCTATCATTCCTATATCGTTACCTAGTGGTGAAATAACTATTTTCGAGTCTTCGCGTAATTTGGGCAAGCAATATTTATATAAAGTCTGTTCAATAGGTAGTATTAAATAATCGCCAGCCTGCGCCATTACACCTCCTAATACTACAATTTCGGGATTTAATATTTGAATAAGGTAAGCTATCCCTTGGCCTAAAGCTTCGCCAACAGTATTAATAAGCGTTATCGATAGTTGGTCACCTTCAAGCGCAGTTTCAATAATTTCAGAGGGCATTAACTGATTTTGGTTCGCTAAATATTTTGCATAAAGTTTTGAATTCGGATTACGTTCTAATGACACCTGAGCCAAACTCACCAGTGCTTGACCCGATGCCATGGTTTCAATACAACCGATTTTACCACAATTGCATAGTTCACCAGCGGGGTTTATGGGCATGTGACCAAATTCGCCGGCAAAACCAGAATTACCTTTGTAGAGTTTTCCGTTTAAAATCATTCCTAAACCTAAACCCCAATCAACTTGCAAAACCAAAGCATTTTCATGACCTTTGGCTGCTCCAAAACGCATTTCAGCTAGTGTACGGGCTTTGGTGTCGTTCTCAATAAATACCGGGCGTTTAAATATTTTTTCGAATGCTAACGACAAAGGACTGGTTTCCTCGTATAGATATGTATAATTGATTCCATTGTCGGAATCAATTAAACCGGGCATATTTATTCCAATACCTATAATATTATCTAAACTAATTTTAGTGTTTTGTATTTGTTGTTTAGTGTTTTCATAAACAGTGTTAACCAAATTTTTTCTGTCGGTAAAGGATACAGCCGGCAATTGCAAGTCATTAACCTTTTCCATTTCTTCATTAAAAATTGCGATGCGTAAAAATTTACGCCCTAGGTCAATGCCAATTACATAAACCGAGTTCTTTTTTAAACCATATGTACTTGGTTTCCGTCCACCAATTGAATCGCCCTTACCTTTAAATTCAATATAACCTTCATCAATCAATTCTTGTATGTAGGCATTTGATTTAGGCGCACTAATATTTAAAATAGTTGAAATGTCGGAACTTGACATAATGCCCAGCCTATACAAACAGCGTATAATTTGTTTTTTGTTTAGGAAAGTTTTTAACTCAAGTCCATTGAGTGAACTAATTATGTCTGTGTCCCAATAATTCATTTAATATAAATAGTTAAATGCTATAATTTTTTGTCAAATATATAATATTATTAAACATATCACACTATCATAATAAAAAAAATTAAAAAGTATAGTTGAGAAACGCATATAATTAATTAATAAAACCATATTACATGTTGCTTTAATTAGGGAAAGGTTTATTAGTGTTGGTACAAAAACGTTATTTTATTAGCCTAATGTGTTACAAATGAATAGGTATTCAACAAAAAGGCTGTTAAAAAAACCATTATTGATCAATAAAAGGAATGTTTTAACTTGGAATAAGAAAAAATGTCCGATGTCCTGATAAGGTGTTTACCATTTCAAAAAGGATATTGCCCTGACAATATGTGCCTATAATCTAAAACATTGGATATACATTACGAAAGTGGAAAAGAGCTACAACCTCGAACATTGACAGTGTAGCAGCTTAGGAATGAATTACAAGTTGCAACCAAAAATAGGAAAGGGGTATGAAAAATTGAAATATTATGTTTAAAAAGATGTTCTTATAATACATTAAAAAGAAAAGAGGACTGCTTCAAATGTAGATTTTTAAAAAACGTGATGAATTATGAAATAAGGTAGTTTTATAAATGGCACTATCTATATTTTTCTCAATCAATCAAAATTTTAAAGCTGCTTGTAAGTTCACAAATTGGGGGTATTAGGGGACTTATTACTAAATGATGTTTGAAAAATTAGGAAACTGCGGGCTAATTGCTTGTAACTGTCAACAAATATATTGTTAAAACATATATGGTGGATCCTAAAAAAACCGCAACCAACTTTTTTTTTAAAAAAGGAAAAATTGAAAATCAATTCAAAGCTTAATTTTTATAAGATGTATTAACGATAAAATTTAATATAATTTATAAATTAATCGTGTTCTAAAATTCTTTCTAGCACCACAATAGCTGAACCAATTATACCTATATCGTTACCAAGTGGTGAAATAACTATTTTTGAGTCTTCTCGCAATTTTGGCAGGCAAAATTTATATAAGGTGTGTTCAATAGGTAAAACTAAATGGTCACCGGCTTGTGCCATTACACCTCCAAGTACGACAATTTCAGGGTTTAAAATTTGAATCAGGTATGCTATTCCTTGACCCAATGCCTCGCTCACATTATTTATTAGTGTAATTGACAGGTGGTCACCTTCAAGTGCGGTATCAATAATTTCAGAAGGCATAAGCTGATTATTATTGGCCATATACTTTGAATAAAGTTTTGAGTTTGGATTTCTGCTCAAGGTTTCTTGAGCCAACCTTACCAAGGCACGTCCCGATGCCATAGTTTCTATACATCCAATTTTGCCACAATTGCAAAGTTCACCTTCAGGGTTAATAGGCATATGACCAAACTCTCCTGCAAATCCTGAATTGCCCTTGTAAAGTTTTCCGTTCAAAATCATACCCAGTCCTAAGCCCCAATCAACTTGTAAAACCAAGGCATTTTCATGATTTTTAGCTGCTCCAAATCTCATCTCAGCAAGGGTGCGAGCTTTTGTATCGTTCTCAATAAAAACGGGAAGTTTAAATGTTTCTTCGAATGCCTTTGATAATGGTTTATTCTCATCGAATAAATAGGTATAATTAATACCCTTATCGGAATCAATAAGCCCAGGCATATTTATACCAATTCCCATAATTTTATCTTCATGGATTTTAGTTTTGTGAATAAGCTCTTGTGCTTTTTTATAAACCAAGTCAATAAGGATATCTATATTAGTAAATGATATTGAAGGCAATTGCAAATCGTCCATTTTCTCCATTTTCTCGTTAAAAATTGCTATGCGTAAAAACTTAAGTCCCATGTCAATACCAATTGCATACACCGAGTTCTTTTTTAATCTATAAATATTTGGTTTTCTACCACCAATTGACTCTCCTTTTCCTTTATATTCAACATAACCCTCATTAACAAGTTCTTGAATATAGGCATTCGATTTTGGGGCACTAATATTTAAGGTACTTGCAATGTCGGCACTCGATAAAATACTTTGGTGATATAAACAGCGAATAATCTGCTTTTTATTTAAGTAAGTCTTTAGCTCGAGACCGCTTAGCGATTTAATTATTTCAGTATCCCAATAATTCATTTTATATCTTTTCTTATTGCTGGTATAAAGTTTCTTTCAAAAATATTTATTATTTAACTATTATACGTGTTCATTTTTGATTTTTTTCATATGTGTTATTGTTTATTTAATTAGTCGAACGTTTTAAAGTGTTTTTCGCACATCTAAGTTGTTGATTATTAACATACAATTTACTACTGTTCTGATAATGGTAGGCCAAGTGTACCAATCAGAACAATTGCTGGTATGCTTATTTTAAAAAGGATGTTTAATGAAAGTGATGAGAGTGTGCTTGACCGATGGGTTGAGAATCCATACTGGCAATACTTTTGTGGTGAAGTTTATTTTCAACACAAGTTACCATTTGATAGGACTGAGTTAATAAAGTTTAGAAAGAGAATCGGTGATGCTGGAGCAGAAAAGATACTAAAAACCTCCATCCAGTTATTTCCGAAGAAGGAATATCAAGAAAAGGAAGGGTAATGGAGGTCTTGCCAAAGCGGTTTGAGAAATATAATCTTGAATTGCATCCAGAAAAGACCAAAATTGTGAACCTTAATAGTCAACGAGGTGATGGTGACAGGAGTTTTGACTTTCTTGGATTTACACATTTTCTTGGTAAAAGTAATAAGGGAAAATTAGTATTGAAAAGAAAAACATGTAGTAAGAAACTTACTTTAGCATTAATAAAAATTCAGGATTGGGTCAAGTGTAACAGAAATAGAAAGTTAAAAGAACTTATATTTGATTTGAATCGCAAATTACGTGGTCTTTATGGGTATTATTGAATTACCTTTAATAGTAAGGGTATTAATGGTTATTTTCGACAGGTAAGGCGGATATTGCATAAATGGTTGAACAGACGTGGTGGAAAACCTTCATGGAATTGGGAAAAGTATGGGAAGTTAATCACAGTGTGGATGCCTCTACTACAACCCAAAATTTATCATTCTTATCTTCCAGCGAAACCAGTTTGAGAGGA
>JAQICC010000367.1 GCA_027858735.1 Salinivirgaceae bacterium | reverse complement strand
GGGTTGCGCTCGTTATGGGACTTAACCCGACACCTCACGGCACGAGCTGACGACAACCATGCAGCACCTTGTAAAGAGTCCCGAAGGAAATCTCTATTTCTAAAAAATGCACTCTACATTTAAGTCCAGGTAAGGTTCCTCGCGTATCATCGAATTAAACCACATGTTCCTCCGCTTGTGCGGGCCCCCGTCAATTCCTTTGAGTTTCATTCTTGCGAACGTACTCCCCAGGTGGATCACTTAATGGTTTCCCTCAGTCGCGCACTGTGTATCGCACACAACCAGTGATCATCGTTTACGGCGTGGACTACCAGGGTATCTAATCCTGTTCGCTCCCCACGCTTTCGTGCCTCAGCGTCAATCATAGCATAGTAAGCTGCCTTCGCAATCGGTGTTCTGTGTAATCTCTAAGCATTTCACCGCTACACTACACATTCCGCCTACCTCTACTATATTCAAGTCCTCCAGTATCATTGGCAATTTTACAGTTAAGCTGCAAACTTTCACCACTGACTTAAAAGACCGCCTGCGCACCCTTTAAACCTAATAAATCCGGATAACGCCTGCATCCTCCGTATTACCGCGGCTGCTGGCACGGAGTTAGCCGATGCTTATTCGTACGGTACCTTCAAACTTCTACACGTAGAAGCATTTATTCCCGTAAAAAAGAAGTTTACAACCCATAGGGCCGTCTTCCTCCACGCGGCATGGCTGGTTCAGGGTTGCCCCCATTGACCAATATTCCTCACTGCTGCCTCCCGTAGGAGTCTGGTCCGTGTCTCAGTACCAGTGTGCGGGACCATCCTTTAAGACCCCGTAGCCATCGAAGACTTGGTGAGCCGTTACCTCACCAACTATCTAATGGCACGCATGCCCATCTTTAACCGCCGGAACTTTAACATTAAAAACATGCGAATTCAATGTGTTATGAGGTATTAATCCAAGTTTCCCTGGGCTATCCCTCAGTTAAAGGTAGGTTGCATACGCGTTACTCACCCGTGCGCCGGTCGTCGCCTAGTGCAAGCACTATCGTTACCCCTCGACTTGCATGTGTTAAGCCTGCCGCTAGCGTTCATCCTGAGCCAGGATCAAACTCTTCATTGTAATAAAAAATTTCCAAGAATTTTACTTCTTGATGACACTTTAAAAGTGTCGTGTGTCTTAAGCTCAAAATTTACTAGTTATTCTCCCGAATTAAATTCGGGATTGTAAGAATATTATTCTTACCTACTTTTTGCTCATAATGTCAAAGAACTTTTTGCCGTCTCAATCTCTCTCTATCGCCTCTGTCTCTCTCTTCTCAATCTCCGCGATACGGCTAAAAATATGTTAATTCTGTAAAGAACTTCTTATTTGTGTTGGCTCTTGTTTCAAAAGCGGGTGCAAAAGTAATTGCTTTATTTTAACTTCCAAAAGAAATAGTGATTATTTTTAATCTTTTTTTTGAGCTTCGAAAAACTCTCTAAAACCACTCAAAATAAACTCAAGAACACTTTCCGCTTTTTTTAAGAAAACGGGCTGCAAATTTACGAGCTTTTTTTATCTTCTGCAAAAGTTTCTGAAAGAATGTTTATTTGTTTTCTTTCTTTCTAAAGGCGTGTATACCTTTTTTAAACCTCTACACCTCACCATTTCCAAGAACTTAGCGCCTTACTGTTTTTCTGTAAAGCGGATGCAAAAGTATTCGTTTCACCATTACACTCCAAACTTTTTAATGCCTTTTTTTAATCTTTTTTTACTCCTACTTTTAATGCTCTAATTATGTGCGAGTTGTATGTGAATTATTTTTCAAATAATTATCAATAATAATAAGCCCTCACATACATATATAATAGGACTGCAATAATGTCGTTTGAATTGTTGTTAAAACGTAATTTATAATATATTTTATTTTTATATTCGCATTGCAAATAATCCATAATAATGAGTAAAGATAAACTGGTAATTACACCAACATACAACGAAAAAGAAAACATTGAGGCAATCATACGCAAGGTAATCTCACTTGAGGGCAATTATAATATGCTAATTGTAGAAGATAATAGCCCCGATGGAACAGCTGAAATTGTAAAAAGACTAATGAAGGAATTTCCTGATAGGCTATTTATTCTTGAAAGAAAAGGTAAACTTGGATTAGGAACAGCCTATATTGATGGATTTAAATGGGCTATGAGAAATGATTACGACTACATTTTTGAAATGGATGCCGATTTTTCTCATAATCCAGATGATCTTCTTAAACTTCACGCAGCATGTGCAAATGGTGCAGATATGGCTATTGGATCGCGATATATATCGGGTATTAATGTTGTAAACTGGCCAATGGGCAGGGTGCTTATGAGCTATTATGCATCGGCTTATGTTCGTTTGGTTACCGGAATGAAAATTCAAGATACAACGGCTGGTTTTAAATGTTACACAAAAAAGGTATTGGAAACCATTGAACTTGATAAAATTAAATTCAAAGGATATGCTTTTCAAATAGAAATGAAATTTACGGCTTGGAAATTTGGTTTCAAGATTGAAGAAGTTCCGATAATATTTACAGATAGACAAGAAGGTAACTCAAAAATGAGCGGTGGAATATTTAGTGAAGCTGTTTGGGGAGTTATTCGCATGAAATGGCGTAGCTTTTTTAGATCATATAAACAACAAGAATAAAATTTAATGCACATATTTAATAATACTTAATTGTGTTTTATCTAAACCACAGTTAAGTATTTTTTGTTATATATAATGCATATTAAATTTAGTAAGATAAAACAGACCATGTCTGAGTTAAAATATTGAGAAAATCGCACACGATAATTAAAAAGCGTATCACTCCTCAGCTTGATCACAAACCGTAAAACATATGAAAACTCTTATAAAAAACTTGCGCATAATTAATGATGGTAGTGATTTTGTAGGACACATTGTGATTGAGGGTGAGTTTATAAATTCAATATCTGATCAATTGCCTAAGGATATATCAAGTTATAATATAATTGAGGGCGAAGGCAAAGTGGCTATTCCAGGTGTTATTGATGATCAAGTACACTTTAGGGAACCGGGACTAACTTATAAAGGAGGAATTTACTCTGAATCGAGAGCTGCAGTAGCCGGTGGAATAACTTCTTTTATGGAGATGCCTAACACAAATCCTCAAACTACTACTCAAGATGCACTTAAACAAAAACTTGAAATTGGAGCTGAAAAATCGTTTGCTAATTACTCCTTTTATTTAGGTGCAACAAACGATAATTTGGCAGAAATTATAAAAACAGACCCTAAAAATGTTTGTGGAATTAAAGTATTTATGGGTGCATCAACAGGCAACATGCTTGTTGATGATGAAAAAACACTCGAGAGAATTTTTTCAGAAGCTCCTTGCTTAATAGCCACACATTGCGAAGATGAAACAACTATACGTAGCAATCTTGAAAAATACAAGTCGCAATTTGGCGAGAATATTTTACCAAAGCATCATCCTTTAATCAGGAGCGAAGAAGCTTGTTATATTTCATCTTCAAAAGCTATTGAATTGGCAACTAAACATGGTAGTAAGTTGCATGTGTTGCATTTGTCAACTGAAAAAGAAATGTCTCTATTTTCATCGGGTGCAATTCAAGAAAAGAAAATAACCGCTGAAGTATGTGTGCATCATTTATGGTTTGACGAAAGTTATTACGAAAAATTAGGCAATAAAATCAGATGGAATCCTGCAATTAAAAAAGCATCTGACAAGGATGCTTTGCTTAAAGCATTAATAAACGATAAATTGGATGTTGTTGCTACTGATCATGCGCCACACACTATTGACGAAAAAATGAATGCCTATTTAAATTCTGCATCTGGAGGGCCACTTGTTCAACATTCATTAATTGCTATGTTAGAAATGGCTAACCAGAATAAGATTGATTTAAAAACTGTTGTTGAAAAAATGTGCCATGCCCCAGCGAAATTATTCCAAGTAAATAAAAGGGGATACTTGAAAGAAGGTTATTACGCCGATATTGTTTTGGTTGATCTTCAAAAATCGCAAACTATTTCTTCAAATAACATATTATATAAATGTGGATGGTCGCCTTTTGAAGGCCAATCGTTTGGCTCAACAATTACGCATACATTCATTAATGGAGCAATGGTTTATAATAATGGTGAATTCAAAGAGGACTTTAGAGGGAAAGCTTTAACTTTTGATCGATAATTATCGAACTAAATACCTGGCTACAGAACGTGTATGCTGCTCAACTAGCACCATTCGTCTATTAAGCACCTTGTTCTCAGCTCCGGATATATGATGTCTTATTGTTATAAGTTCAAGATTATCGTTATACTTCACATTGTAACAATTCTTGAGTTCTGTAATCGCATTTTTAATACGAAAAAGTTCATTATCAACAACAATTGAAAAGCTTACAGCACTATTCTGCATAAGATTTACCGTAATTTTGTTCTCCGCCAGAATGCTAAAAATATGACTGAGATTTTCTTCCACAATAAAAGAATAATCGGTTGGCTTTATTGAAATTAACACTTGATCATCTTTTTTAATATAAACCGGTGGAAGGGTTAAATTATCGAAACTATTTATCACCGTACCCTCATTTTCTTGCTCTAAAAATGATCGGACTTGCAAAGGAATTTTTTTGTTCTGCAATGGCTTTATAGTTTTAGGATGAATAACCTTAGCACCATAGTAGGCTAATTCAATAGCATCGAGATAAGAAAGTTGTTCAATTTTATCTGTATCAGGAATCCAAGCCGGATCGGCACACATTATTCCTGGCACATCTTTCCAAACTACAACTTTTTCAGCTTGTAATATATAAGCAAGAGCTGCGGCTGTATAATCAGAACCTTCTCGCCCTAGCGTTGTATTAAACCCATTTTGATCAGTCCCAATAAACCCCTGTGTTAAATAAAGTTTTGTTTCAAGATTTTTAAATTCCTTGTTTACATTCACTGAAGAAACTTCCCAATCAACCTTTGCATTTCGATAAGTATCATTTGTTTTTAATAATTTGCGAATATCAATCAAACTTACCTTATGATTTAAATAATTGAGGTATTCAGAAATGATTAAAGTTGACAATAACTCTCCAAAAGGTACAATCTGATCATATTCATAATCATAGTCAATGCTTGGATTTGATTCTAGTTTTTTGATTAAGAGCTCAAAGAATAACGTTGCTTTCGAAAAAACTATATGATTTGTTGGAAATAATGCAGATATAATATCAAGATGAAAGATTTTAAAGCTGTCTAAATCACCACTATAAGATTCATTTTTGAAATACTTTAAGGTAAGCTCTTCTAGTAAATTCGTTATTTTGCCCATTGCCGAAATAACAATAATACCATTCGAAATTTTATGTTTACATATTTCTGTAGTTCGCTTAACCGATTCGGCATCTTTAATTGATGCTCCTCCAAATTTATTTACTACCATTCTTTTATATTGTGCTTAAGTAAAGTTAACTATTCCAACTAATCCGTACTATATGAAATAAAAGAATTTTTAAGTAAATTTACTCATTATCAATTTTTAATATTGAATTTTTAAAATTAAGTATCATGCAAAAAACTATTGCACCATATAATATAATCGTATTCCTATTAGTTAACGTTTTTGTTTTACAAGCTCAAACAGGTATTTATACTTTTAACTCAAATGATAAAGTATTACCCAATGTCAAAATATCAGCAATTTCTCAAACTAACAATAATAATTTAGTTCTATTAAGTATTTGTTCTGACGATAAATATTCTAGTCACTCAATACAATTATTAACAGTTAACAAGGATAATTTGCTGGAAAATAATTCAAGTATTGATGTAAATAACCTTTTTGATGTAATATCTATAAATAAAAAAAATACTGGTGAATTTACTGTATTTGGAAATACTATGTTAAATAACCAATACGAACCATTTCAGCTAGATATAGCATTAAATGGAGAAGAGAAATCAAACAATAAACTACCTAAAGTATACTCTACACTTATTAGTGATGTGATATCTTACGATAATAATTTTATGATTTTGTACAGTAAAGTAGGCAAAAACGAATTGTATAATATATCATTACATAAAGTAAATGCGGCAACAGGGAATATTGAATGGCTAAAGAAAATATCATCGGAGAATAATGAGGAGGCAGATAAAATTGCTGCAAATACTGAGGGTTTTTTTTATATTTTAGGAAAAAAATATAACGATGAAGTTACTGAGTTTGTACCCGTAATTTACAAAATTGATAAAACGGGTAAACAGCTATGGAAAAAAGCAATAAATGTACCGGCAAATTTCAATAAGCAAAGTTTTCAATTAACATCAACCAACAATATTATTTATGTATGTGGCTACATTAAAAACTCTACAGGAATCTCTGAAACGAGAATTATAAAACTTTCTTCAGAAGGAGAAGAAGTGCATAGCAACAGTATTGCTGATTTTAGTGCAAATGGTATAATAGGTATAGATGATGATTCACACCTTATATTTGGATCTAAATTTATTGTTGATCAAAAGCAAATTGTGACAAAAGGAAAATATGTGATCATAAATAATCAGTTAAGTGATACTTTTGAAAAGACCCTTGATAAAAATGATAAACCTGATGTATTATTAAACTCGGAAATAAGAACAAGTTCAGATTTTACATGTGCTTTAAAATTAGAAGACAATAGAATTGCACTTGGAGGAAAAGTATATATGCCGATTACTAATAATAATAATATTAAAAATAACGCCGCCCTTTTAATGTTAGTAAATAAAGACGGAACTTATTAAATAGCCTCTGCAAGAAAACTCTATTTTTTTACTCACAGCAAGTATAATTTAAAATAGTATTCGTTACCTTACTTCAAAAATAAAGCTTTCTTTATCAGAGACCTAGTTTTATTGCAAGCACTAAATACTATAAAATAAACAAGCCCCTTTGAAAATCAATAGGGGCTTGTTTGGCTAAAGAAATTATATCAACTAGTATTAACTTACTCTTTTTAAGCTAAAACAGCGGCTTCCTTTTTAACGTTTTCAGCAATAAAATCACCAACCTGAGTTGTTGAAGATGCGTTATCTGAATTAATATCAGCAGTTACTATACCCGCTGCAAGTGCTTTATCTACTGATATCTCAATTGCTTTTGCTGCATTATTGAATCCAATATATTGCAATAACAATGCTGCCGATAAAATAGTAGCAATCGGATTAGCAATATTTTTACCTGCTGCTTGTGGGTAAGATCCATGTGAAGGCTCAAACAAAGCTGTTTTTGTTCCATATGAAGCCGATGGCAACATACCTAATGAACCAATGATTACAGAAGCTTCGTCAGATAAAATATCACCGAACATGTTTTCTGTAACAACAACACTAAACTGTGAAGGATTCATTACAACCTGCATAGCAGCATTATCGATAAACTGGTATTCTAATTTTACTTCAGGAAAATCCTTGTTCATCTCGGTTACGGTTTCACGCCATAATCTTGAAGTTTCCAATACATTTGCTTTATCTGCCAATAAAAGTTTTTTATCGCGACGCATAGCTTCTTCGTATGCAAGTTTAGCAATTCTTTTAATTTCAAATACTGAATAGTTACAGTCATCAAACGCTGTTTGACCATCTTCGCTTCTACCCTTTTTGCCAAAGTAAATTCCTCCGGTTAACTCTCTGAATATTACAAAATCGGTTCCGTTAACAATTTCCTCTTTAAGGGGTGAAAGGTGCTTAATTGCCTCGTATATTTTAATAGGGCGAATATTGCAAAATAGCTCCATTGCTTTTCTAATTCCTAAAAGTCCCATTTCTGGACGACGATTTGGATCCTTCTCACCATCTAATTCAGGAACACCCACAGCACCCAATAATATAGCATCACTTTTCTCCGCTTTTTGAATTGTTTCTTCTGGTAAAGGATTGCCTACTTCGTAAATTGAGCTGGCACCTATCAATCCATAATCAAAATTCAATTCAAAATTGAAAGCCTTTGCTGCAGCTTCCATCACCTTAATGGCCTCTTTTGTTATTTCCGGACCAATCCCATCACCGGGTAAAACTAAAATATTCTTCATCTTTTATTTTTTCGACAAATTTAATAAAATATATCTTATTTAATTTTTGATATTGCATCAATAAATGCTTCAACACTTGCAGTTAAAATATTGGTGTTGCCAGAAAAACCGCTATAAATTGTATCGTTTGAATTTACCTGCACATGAACCTTACCTATATCGTCACTGCCACGAGTAATCGCTTGAATTAGGAACTCCTCAAGATGCAGCTTTCTTTTTACAACTTGTTTTATTGCATTAAAAGCAGCATCAACCGGTCCGTTTCCTGATGCGGTAGCTGATTGTAATTCTCCATCAACGTCTAAGCGAACAGTAGCCATGGTTTCAGGTGCTGTTCCTGTAGAAATATGTAGGTAATCCAGTTTTAATGAACGACTATCTTTACGGTTTCTATCAATAAGCAATTCTAAATCGCTATCATTAATTTGTTTTTTACTGTCGGCTAATTCCAAAAAACGTTCGTAAATACCATCCAATTCACCATTAATGGGCTCATAACCAATAAGTTCTAAACGATGTTTTAAGGCAGCGCGTCCACTTCTAGCGGTCAGTATAATTTCCGATTCGCTGACTCCTACATCCTTTGGATCGATTATTTCGTAATTTTCGCGGTTTTTAATTACGCCATCTTGGTGAATACCCGATGAATGAGCAAATGCATTTTTTCCAACAATAGCTTTATTTGCCTGCACAGGCATATTCATTAATGATGAAACCATTCTACTGGTTTTCATTATTTTTTTGGTTTCAATTGAGGTAGTAAAATTCAAGTCTTTATGACTATTCAAAGTCATTACAACTTCTTCAAGCGAAGTATTACCTGCACGCTCACCAATACCATTTATAGTAACTTCTACTTGACGGGCTCCATTAATAACACCAGAAATACTATTGGCAGTTGCCATACCCAAATCATTATGACAATGAGTAGCTAAAATGGCTTTATCCATATTGGGAACATTATCAATCAAGTACTTAATTTTATCGCCAAACATTTGTGGCAAACAATAACCAGTAGTATCTGGTATATTAATTACCGTAGCTCCAGCTTTAATAACTGCTTCAGTAACTTTTGCAAGAAAAACATTATCCGATCTACCAGCATCCTCAGCATAAAATTCCACATCGTCGACAAAATTGCGAGCATATTTTACAGCCTCAATTGCACGACGAATAATTTCATCTTCAGTAGTTTTTAGTTTGTGATGTATATGGTAGTATGAGGTTCCGATTCCGGTATGAATACGACCTCTTTTTGCAAACTTCAGAGCCTCACCTGCTACTTCAATATCCTTTTTTACAGCCCTTGTTAAAGCACAAATAGTTGGTCTAGTAACCGCCTTTGATATTTCAACAACTGAATTAAAATCACCCGGGCTCGAGATTGGAAATCCTGCTTCAATAATATCGACACCTAATTCCTCAAGTGCTTTGGCAACTTCAATTTTTTCAATGGTATTTAACTGGCATCCTGGCACCTGCTCCCCATCTCTTAAAGTAGTATCAAATATGTAAATTTTTTCTGCTGACATTTCAATATATTTTTAATTAATAAAATAATTCCCATAATTTATGGGAATATTAAATACATGAATATTTTGTTCTTTGTTTAGAGAATGTTTTCAATTGAGTTTACATCTTCAAAAGCTCCTTTGAGCCTGTGAATTTGATCAGTAGAGTTTTTCTTTTTATAGCTAACCGGAATGAGTTCACTGAGCTCTTTTTGAGTGAGGATTGGTACCTCAATATTCCTCTCTTTGAGAAAGAGAAAGAGATCATTAGCTAATGAAGGATCTTTTCGAAGGGCATCATTCAACACACGAACCATTCCATTAATGGTTGAAAGTGTTAATCTTTGTTCAATTGCTTTGTTATTATCCTGCATTCTACTTTAATTTGTTTAGCATTGTAAAAATAGGGTTCGCATTTATTTAAAAAAAATTAATAAATTGCCATGCTACGCTTGTCAAGCATTTGCACAATTCAATACTTATATTGATAATCAACAGTTTGCTTAATATCTACATTAAACTATAATACAATGGCCAGACAACAAACCGATCATTTATATAAATTAATTAAGTCGTTAACTAAGGCCGAAAAAAGAAATTTTAAGCTTTATGTTAAAAGAATTGGTAATAATGAAAATGTTAAATTTTTAAAACTTTTTAATATCATCGATAAAATTTCGGAATACAATGAAGAGGATATTCTAAAAAAGGTTCCAGAAATAAAACCAGCTCAATTGCCAAACTTAAAAGCCAATTTAAGTAAAAATTTGTTAATAAGCTTACGTTTAATGGCTCAGCAAAGCGATATTGAGATAATGCTTCGTCAGCAGCTTGATTACGCTAAAATATTATACAATAAAGCCCTTTACCGCCAAAGCCTAATCACTCTTGGTAAGGCAAAACTGTTAGCTCAAAAATATCATAGAGAGTTGTTGTATTTCGAGATGATTGAATTTGAAAAGTTCATTGAATCGCAATTTATTACACGTAGCATTGATACAAAAGCCGACGAACTTACTGATGAATCTCAGGCCATTAATACCAGATTAACCTTATCAGGATCTCTTTCAAATTTATCTATTAAACTATACGGGTTTTATCTAAAAAACGGGTATGCACGAAATCCTGAAGACCAAATAAATATTACAGAATATTTTCATGAAAACATGCCGGCCTTCAATTTTAATCAACTTGGATTCATGGAAAAACTCTACTTATATAAATCTCATGTATGGTATTACTTAATTATACAAGATTTTTTAATGGTGTACCGTTACTCTTTGAAGTGGGTAGAACTTTTTAAAGAAAACCCCGATGCAATTATTGCCCAACCCGATTTATACATTAAAGGCTTATCGAATATGCTTGACGGCCTATATTTAACAGGTGATTATAACCGTTTTAATAATGTTTTAAAAGAACTCGGCAAGGTTAAAAACTCGCCCAAAATACCCATGACTAAAAATGTAGAATTGCTTCATTATCATCATTATTATACACATTCTATAAATAAGCATTTTATGGAAGGTAATTTTACAAAAGGAGTATCAATAATACCAAGAATAGTTGAATTTCTAGAGAAAAATGAGATTTATATTGACAACCACAACATACTGGTGTTTTATTATAAAATAGCCTGTATGTACTTTGGTAGTGGCGATCATAAAAACACTGCCAGATATTTAAATATTGTTATTAATTATAAAGATGTGGAGCTTAGATCAGATATTCAGTGTTTTTCTCGTATGCTAAATTTAATTACTCATTTTGAAATGAATAATTTTGAATTGATAGAATACCTTGTTAAAAACACTTACCGATTTCTTTCAAAAATGAAAGATTTACATCGTGTACAAAAAGAAGTCCTGTTTTTCCTAAGAAGACTGCCAGCAACCCCACCCGATAAATTGAATGATGCTTTTAAGGCGCTGCTAATAAAACTTAAAGAATTACAAAAAGATCCTTTTGAGAAACGACCATCGTTGTATTTAGATATTATTTCATGGCTGGAAAGTAAAATAAGTGGCGTTACGGTTCAAGAGATTATAAGAGCTAAACGCTTAAAAAATGGATTCGAAGTAGACTAACTCCAATTTTCGTTAGTATATTAAACCCAATCGATGCATTAGGTTTTAATTTTTTAGTTCTAATGTATTGCTGTAAAAATATTATCCATTTTGGAAAACAAGGAAATGGATAGTATTCTTTATCGGGCAAAACCCTTGCTAAAAGCACTAGTTTGATTATATTTCCTGCTAATGCATAAGCCTGTTTAAATTGCCTTTCTTATGATTCCGGTCTATAATTCACCCTACGAACAAAAAAACCCGATACAAAAAGCATCGGGTTTAACTATTAATGTAAAATATCTTTAGTAGAAATTTGATCGATTATCAGTAATTTCAGAAGCTTCTTTAATCGCTTCATAAACCTGATACCCAACTCTAGAACGATACGAGCGGGTTAGAAAGTTTTTATCATTCATAACACTCATATCTTCAGCCGGTTTCTGTATATTCTTCACCTGAATAACATACACACCATTTTTACCTTTAATAGGTTCTGAGATTTGATCAATAGCAGTCTGAACTGCGGCAGCCTGAACCTCAGGTTCAAATCCTAAGGTACCTATCGAATAAGCAGCAAATGTAACATTCTTAGCTTCTTTAAAAACTGTATGCATGTTATCGGCAACTACTTGTATGGTACTGGCATTTTTCGAAGCCTTAGCCATTTTGCTTATCAAGTATTCCGCTTTTTTCTCTTTTTTAACTTCACGCTCAACTTCCATGCTCACATTTGCATAAGGTGCTGTTCCTTCTTCTTGAGCGGACTTGAGTGTCGCAACAACAAAAACATCACCCAATTCAAATATTTCAGAAACCTCACCTGTTTCAGCTTTGTATGCCCAACGAATTAATTGACGAGGATCCTCAAGGTTTGCTACGTTTTTATCATCTCTTTTAACATTAGCAATTTTTAAATTGTATGATTCAGCTTTGGAAGCTTCAACAAAAGCATCATATGTTCTGTTTGATCCTCCAAATTTACTTGCTTCAGCATAGGTATTTTGGTAAGTTTTTGTACTTGGTTCAATGGTTCGTGCAACTGTTGCTATTTGAACTTTACGTGTTTTCTTGCTTTGCTCTAATATCTCCACAACATGAACACCAAACTGTGAATTAACAATAACTAAATCACCTTTCTCACCAAAAAAACACGCATTGCTAAATGGTTTTACCATAGCTCCAGCAAGAAACCATCCTAAATCACCACCATTGGATGCCGATCCATCTTGCGAATAGGTTTTAGCTAACTCAGCAAAATCACCACCTTTAGTTTTAATTACGTCAAGTAAACTATCCGCTTTACCTACTGCATCAACACCTGCTTCCGGACGTAATAAAATATGACGCGCTTCAACTGAATCAGGTACATCTTTGAATTCAACTACCTTGCTTATTTTATAAGCATTCTCTTCTTTATATTCTCCAACTATTGTTCCTTCGCTCTCTGCAAAAAGTGAACGTATGCTTTCAGGCAATTCAGCCTCAGCATAAAATTGCCCATCGAAAGGCAAGTCAGAGTTTAAGCTTATAAACTGTTCATTATTAGCTTCCGCTTCAAATTCAGCCTTAATGTTTTCAATATACTCTTTGGTTTGCTTTTCATCTTCTTGTGAAGCCACAACAGGAAAGGTCACATAGTTAATACCTCTAATCTCTTCTTGAGTATATTGATCAATATTTTTATTATAGTATGCTTGCAAATCTTTGTCGTTGTAAAAAATAGAACTATCACTTACAGTGTTGTATTTTACATCAACATAATCAAAATCAACCTTAAGATTTTTATTCTCAGCCTCTTTTTTAGCTTGTAGACTAGTAATAAATAACCCTTTCTCAATTAAGGTATTGTATTTTTGATCGACTTTTTGCTGAACTAATGCCTTTTCAAAAGCCACCCAAGAAGTTTGAGCTTTCCCTGAAGGATCAAGTTCCATGTTTTTCAAGAATTGAAGAACTAAATTCTTATCGAATTGACCCGTTTCCTCATTCTGGAAGATTGGTATTTGCATAACTTGTGGATCAATGTTATTACCACTTACCATATCCATTAACTCGTAACCGCTAATTTGGATACCCAGTTCATCATAAGAATCGATCATTAAGTATTCTCGAACTATATCATCCCAGGTTTGTTGACGTATACGCTCCATTGTTGGTTGATCAAGAGAGCTTTGACCCGTATTGCGTTTGTAACTTTCAATATTTTCATCAACTTTCACTTGATACATTTGCACACCTACTGAATTGCCGCCAATTTCAGCTATTTCAGTACGCGACTTTGAATCCATGGGATTTCCTGATTTGAATAAATCTCCTAAAATAAATGCCAATAATGCTAAACCAATAACAATTGACACTAATAATCCTGCATTGTTTCTAATTTTTTCTAATGTTGCCATTTGTATAATATTCTATTTGAAAAGGTATTGCTTAGTAATTTTCAGGCTACGAATATAATAAAATTTATATAATGTTATTAGAATTCAAGACTTAAATCACACAAAGTTTATATTACTGATTTAGTGATTGTTACGAGCCATTTGGTGACATAATTAGAATTCTTTCTTATGATTGATAGAGCCAATTAACTGATTTTAAGGTGTACCAGCTCAATTTTTGTTGTGGTTGCTTTTAATATCCTAAAATTTAAGTCTTGAATAATCACCATGTCATTTACTTTTGGAATGGAACCATGGTTAGCTAAAATTAATCCTGCGATAGTTTCGTAATCTTCAGCAACAGGCAAATTCATGTTGTACTTCTCATTTAGGTTATCAATTTCTAACCTACCGGAAAGCTTAAATTCTTTATCTGACAATTGCTCTTCAATAAGCAATACTTTATCGTGTTCGTCTTGTATGTCACCTACTATTTCCTCTAGAATATCTTCCATTGTTACAATTCCTGAGGTACCTCCAAACTCATCGACTACCAGAGCCATACTTTTACTATCTTGAATAAAAATAGCTAGCAGTTTATTTGCCTGCATCGATTCAGGTACAATGGGTAATACTTGTACCATTTCCTTTACCGTATCTGGTTTTTTAAACAGTTGCATTGAAGCCGCGAATCCAATAATATTATCAATTGAATCTTGATAAACCAAAATCTTTGAATGCCCAGTTTCAATAAATTTCTGTTTTAATTCTTCAACCGTTTCATTAATTGAAACGGCAACCAATTCGGTGCGAGGTACAACACATTCTCTAATTTTAATACTCGAAAAATCAAGTGCATTTTGAAAAATCTTTACATCATGATCTACTTCTCGATTAGCTTCATCTTCACCTTGCGTTTCACTAACAACATGGTCAAGGTCAATTTTATTAAACGATATATTTACATCGTCTACAATATTTGCTCGTAAAACCAATTTTATTATGACTCGCGATAATGAAGTAGTAAATTTAGCTATTGGATAAAATATTAAGTAAAAAAAGTAAACGGGTATTGCAAATAATCGAAGTGTTTGGTTTGGATTAATTCGAAAAAGTGTTTTCGGCATAAACTCGGCAATAACTAATATTACCAGAGTTGACATAATAGTTTGAGTAAACAATACAAATCCATCATGATGAATGTATGCGCGAATAGTAGGTTCAATAACCGCAGCCATTACAATACCATATATAACCAAAGCAAGGTTATTGCCAATAAGCATAGTAGAAATATATTGCGATGGATTTTTTGAAAATATTTGAAGAATATTCGATGAAAATATATTCTGCTTCTTATCTAGCTCAATCCTAAGTTTATTGGCCGATATAAAAGCTATTTCCATGCCTGAAAAAAAGGCTGATAATATTAAAGTTATGATTATAATAAAAAGAAGCTGCATAATATTTCTACGAATGTATAAAATATTTGGCTATTGAAGTTGACATACTGACTTATCTTTGCATTCGTTCTCTACGTCGTGAGAAAAAGAAAAATACCGCAACTCCACTAAACAGGTAATAAAGAAAGCTTTTTGAAAAACCTATATTGATGGTTTCTTTTATAGCAATTCCCAAAGCTAATAACGCAACAATAAGCCAAACAAGCTCTAATATCTGTTTTAGTAGTTTTGTAATTTTATTGTCTGCTTGTTTTTTCATCGCTATATCAAATTACTTTTCGTCTTCAAAATCAATAAAACTATCATTAATATTGAAAATTTTCCAACTTGTAAACTCTTGATTTGAAACAAATCCATTGTCGCCATAAAAAACTCCATCTTCGGTAGTAATTTTTACCCATTGATCGGATGTAATTTTTTCTTCGTCGCGTAACCAAATTAAATATTCAGTATTTAGCTTTTCGTTATTTTCATTTACTACTTCAACATCATATTTAGCAATCCACCGCCCCTCATCTTCGTAATAAATAGAATAGTTTGATTTTAGATTCGATGTGGCTTTACCCTCTTTGTTGTAAAAAATCATGTGCATCCCTTCAGGAAACTCATTTATATAAGTTTTACCATCAGCCTCTATAAATCTATTTAATACTTTAGCCTTCATTAGACCAGTGGTTTTGCCATTTGTTGAATATTTAATTTCAACATTAAAAGCGCTGTATATGGCAGAGTCTTGCTTAGCAGTTAGCTCACGAATTTCTTGTATATCGTTTTCACACGAAAACATAAAAATAAAAACCCCTAAAAATAAAGGGGCTTTTAACAATTTTATATAAAATAATTTAGAGTTCAAATTATTCAAATATTAGAATCTAACTTTAGTAGTAACATTTATCCAGCCACCTACAGTGTAGGGATCACCTTCACTTGTACCTACAGCCATAAACCACTCTTCTGACTTAGGGTAATATTTAGAATAGGTTTCAATTAACCCACTTGCCTCCTCAGCTAAAGAAGCATCCACTTTTTTAGCTTTAGCAAAACTATCAACGGCTACCCAATAAACAGCACTAAACTCACAAGTTTCAGATCCAATATTAAGTTTCTTTGAAGCGGCATAAGCTTTACCTATCATTAAGTATGGTCTACCATCGGCAGGGTTATTTTCAATAGCTTTGTTAGATAAAGTTCGAACTTTAGGATAGGTCTCCATAGCAAAAGCTAACTGGCTCCACTCATAATAATAAAGTGCTTTTTTTTCATCTACTTCTTGCAATTTGGCAGCCTCATCGTAATATTTATCAGCCTTTTCAAACACCTCTTTTTTAAGGAATAAACGTGCTAAATTATGTGCAGCTTCTGCCGATGGTTCTAATTTGTATTGTTGTTCAGCAGTTTTTGCAAATAATTCCTCTTCGGTACAATCAGCTCGGTTCAAAAGCTTATTAACTTTCTTAAGCCAATCAAGGTTTTTAATATTCTCCTCATATTTTGGAGTGAAAATAGATACTAAAGCCTCGCAAGTAGCAGCGCCACTCTCCGAAAATAAAGCTTCAACATTATCAACTGAAGTTTTAATATTTTCAAGCTCTTTTTTAGCCTTTTTCTCATATTTTGGCCCCTTTTCAATTAGCATTTTGTTATAAGTTGTACTCTTATCTAGCGTTTCCATACTAAAAGTATAGGCTTCAATAACCTTCACACCATCAATTTCTTCAGCCTTATAAAGAGCTACTGCAACTTGCATATAAATAGATACAACAGCAGCTTTTGTGTTATCACCTTCCAGCGACATTGCTTCACCCAATATTTCAAATACTTCTTTATTTGCAGCCTCTCCACGGTAACTATTTAAGACGACACCCTTGAAACTTAGAACAAATCCTTTAGAACCAAAATATTCAATTCTTTGATCGTAAATCATCATTAGGGTATCAATATAGGCTTCCTTTTTTATTTTATCTTTTTCCCGGACAATTAAATTGCTAACAATTGTTGCGCCTTGAATGTAAATGTTTTTAGTAGCCTTTGGACATTCCTTAAAAACCTTGCGCCATGGAACTAAAGCATCTTTATAGTTTTTTTGCTTATAAAACTCAGAATAAAGTGAAATGTTCATTGCGCATGATATTCTTGATGCACTGTCTGCTCCATACTTTGGGTTTTGATGAGGAGGAACCCCTTGTCCAACTACACTAGTTACAAATAACAAGAAAATTGCTACAGAAAGTGATAATTTTAATAATTTTATCTTCATTTTTATTTAAATTTACGTTTTACGAACCAAATATCTGACAAAGATAAATTTAAACTAACAATACCATAAGTTTCTTTCAATAAATTTTGATCTAAAGTTCCCCTTTGACCAAACTCGCATGAAATATTAAACGAGGTTTTGGTGTTTCTTAATGGTAAACCTATACCAAAACTTATGCCATAATCGTTAATTCGCGTATTATTTATTTCTAATTGGGTTTGGGTATAATGTCCTCCTAATCTATAATGAACTTTTGCCAGATAATGATTCACACTATTACCATCAGGTGTAAGCTCAATTCCGGCCTTGGCTGAAAGTAAATCTTTCGTATAATCTCCATAAACATCATTGTTAACCTTACTCCATCTTTCTTGAATAACATCAGCACCCACTATAAGTTTATCTTTATGTATATACGTAAAACCTATTCCAAATGAATTGGGCAGGGTTATGATGCCCTTCATATTTGAAGTATCAATGGCAACGGTAGATAATTCGAATGGATAAATATCTTTATAAAAATCATCATCAATATTTGCATTTGACGAACCTCCCAAAATACTTTGTTTAGTGTTTAATTTTATTTTGTTTTGATAAACTGCTCCAAGCACAAGCTTTGAATTATCTTTTAAATCAAACTGGTACTGAATACCATAATCAAATGTAAAATCGGAAACATTGAGTTTGCGTTTTATTTTGGTATAACTGGTTTCGTTGTCACTTAAATATTCACTTGCAAAAAATACACTTGACATTTTATTAATTGCACCAAATAAATATGCTGTGGTTATACCAAGCGATAAATTTGGAGTAATTTGAAAAGAATTGCTCCAATAAGCTTTATTTAGTCCTCCTGAACCATGGAAATAATAATAGATATCGCCATTTAAATCGGTGGTTTCCATTTCACGGTAGGTATAATCAACCTTTGTTGCCGGGGCAACCCCAAAACTTGAACCCCAATATTTATTACCCTTAAATCCTAGTGCAAAATATCCAAAGCGAGAATCGGTTCGTTGCAGTTTCTCCACATCCGATTCAATGTTATTGTACCCTGTATTAAAGCCAAAGGCATATAAAACTGACAAACTATCGAAGGCTGTGTGTGATGCTGGGTTCAAATTATTAAGTTGCCCACTTGACCGTAAACCAATACCAATACCCCCCATAGCTTTAGATTGCTCAAAACCTTGGTTTTGATTGTCACCAAATC
The DNA here is from genome assembly GCA_027858735.1 of Salinivirgaceae bacterium. Taxonomy (GTDB): domain Bacteria; phylum Bacteroidota; class Bacteroidia; order Bacteroidales; family SZUA-534; genus GH45. The sequence goes on along the minus strand of JAQICC010000367.1, from coordinate 10,805 downwards.
CGAATTGGGAATATGGAGATCCTACTTGAGCCTTATTGGAAAACGATATGGCTAAAAAACTTATTATTACTAATACTTTAGTTTTGTAATTCATTGTAAATTAAAATTCTATTCAATCCTTTAGGAACCAAAAATGAATCCGCAAAGATGGCATAATTTATTTTTTTATCAAACAAGAAAGCGTACCCACCTGTAAGAATTATTTTTAACTGGGGGTATTGTTCCATAAAACGCGAAATATATTCATTTATTTCATGAACAATTCCATTCTGCACACCGCACTGAATAGCAGTTTGTGTAGAATGGCCTATTAAATTTGTGTATTCCGCAGCTTCAACTAAGGGTAATTTTCCTGTAAATTCATGCAACGATTTAAAACGCATTTCAGGACCAGGTGAAATAATTCCACCCTCAAAAGTTGCTTCTTCATTAATAAAGTCAATGGTAAGCGCCGTTCCAATATCAATAATTAAGCAGGGGAGTCCGCTAAATAAAAAAGAAGCTCCGACGGCTCCTGCAATCCTGTCTTTTCCGAGAGTTTCGGGTGTACTATAATTAATAGTTATGGGTAGTGGGGTATTCTGTGTTAATTCTAAAACAGGGATTTGATCAGCAAATACTTTTAATAAATCTGTTTTTTTAACTCCTCGTGTATCAGAATAAATAGCTTTTTTAATAGGGAAATCAGTTTTTAGTTTTGAGAAAAAAGCATTGCTAAAATCATTAACATATGCATGAAAAACCAACTCTTGATTATCGAATACGCATACTTTATACTGTGTATTACCAATGTCAATTACTAAATTCATTGTGATTTTAATACGGTTTGTATTACTTGAGCAGTTCTAAAAGATGATTGAAAAATAAAATTTCCACTTGAGCTTCATTATTTTTAATTCGGAACTTTACGGTATAAATAAATTTACCCTCACCCAGGGTCCACTGCCTTATTAATGATCCTTCTTCAAAAGCTACATCATCGGCGTTAGACCAATCGCCTGAATTATCATCATCGTAACCATAAATCTTATTCAATTTATGCACTAACTTTACAATGTAAGGTTTTAATTCATTTCCTATTTCGCATACTAATCGAACGTTAATATGATTGCTCCCAATTATATTTTTTTTATCGTTAAAAACACGAAATATAACTGAGTTAAATAGTCCAAGTTCAGTCCAAGGCAATTCTTTTTCATATTCAATCATAAAAACACCTTCTTCTTCAATGCATGAAATTTCTTCATAATCATCTTCAATAAAGAAAGTGGTTAAATCGAAAGTGAAAAGTTCAATTATATTTTTCGGCTCATTAAATAGCCCAAATGCTGCCATGTTAAACTTTATTTAATAATAATGTAAAAGTAGTAATTTATTTTTCATTTGTTCATAAGCTAGTTAATACCTTAAATCCGCAAGCGGATTCTTTGAGGCCACGAATTACACGAATTAACACTAATTTCGTTTTCACCCAATTGGGTAAAAATATATTTGATGTTAGACTGTGCCCATCTATGGTTTCATTTTTTTGCTGCGGATATCAGGTAATATAACAAATGCTATACAATTACCCCTGCATTGGTAATATTAATCATTAATTCGAGAGCCCTTTTCACCGTCGATACTTGTTTAAAGGTTAATATCAGTTTATTGTTTTTCTCTTGCATTTGGCACTTATCGCCCAGTTTTTGCATGTTTTGAAGTATCTGTTGAAACTTCAAGGATTGGTAAAACAATGAGTTGGTATCGGAAATAAAGTATAAAGACATTTTTCCAGCTTTTAAGAAGATACGCTCCATTCCATTATTTATAGCCAACTTACGAAGCTTCACAACCTCTAATAATTCAAGAGTTGCGGTTGGCACAGGCCCAAATCTATCTTGCAATTCGTAGGCAAATTTTTCCAAATCTTCTTCATTTTCCAAAGAATCAATTTTTCGGTAGTAATTTATTCTTTCAGGTATGTTTTCAATGTACGATTCCGGAATAAGTAACTCCAAATCGGTATCAATATAACAATCAGCTATAAATTGCATATTATTAAGGGCCTCTGGCGAAATATCTTTTTTCTCTGAATCCTCAAGGTTTGTATTGCTTAACTCATTTTGCTGTAATTCTATGAGCGCTTCATCTAATATTTTTTGATAGGCCTCAAAACCTAAGTCGCCAATAAAACCACTCTGCTCGGCCCCTAGAATATTCCCTGCCCCTCTAATATCAAGATCTTGCAATGAAATATTAAAACCACTACCAAGTTCTGAGAAATCTTCAATGGCCTTAAGCCTTCGCCTTGCTTCGTTGGTTAACGATGATGGTGGAGGTGCCAATAAATAGCAAAACGCTTTTTTATTTGAGCGGCCAACTCTTCCACGAAGTTGGTGCAAATCGCTTAATCCGTAATTTTGAGCCTGATTTATAATAATCGTATTCGCATTTGGTATATCAAGCCCCGATTCAATTATTGTAGTTGCAACAAGAACATCGTATTTTCCTTCAATAAAGTCAAGCATTATTTTCTCGAGTAGCTTACCTTCCATCTGCCCATGAGCAAAAATTACTTTAGCATGTGGACAAATTTTTGAAACAATTCCGGTCACTTCATCAATATTTTGTACTCTGTTGTGAATGAAAAACACTTGCCCATTCCTGCTCAATTCGTAGTTAATTGCTTCTTGAATAATGCTTTCATTAAAAGAATGAACTTCTGTTAATATTGGCTGTCTGTTTGGAGGAGGAGTATTTATTATAGAAAGATCGCGAGCTCCCATAAGCGAAAATTGTAAGGTGCGTGGTATAGGTGTTGCTGTTAAGGTAAGCGTATCAACATCTGATTTCATTTGCTTCAAACGTTCTTTAACCCCTACTCCAAATTTCTGTTCTTCATCAATAACAAACAATCCTAAATCCTTAAATTCAATTCCTTTCCCAACTAATTTATGAGTACCTATAATAATATCAACTTCGCCAGACTTAAGGCGCTTTTTAATTTCTGTTTGACGCTTTGCCGATCGTAATCGACTTATATATTCGATGTTACAGGGAAATTCTTCGAGCCTTTTTGTAAATGTTTTATAGTGCTGCAAGGCCAAGATAGTTGTTGGTACTAAAACTGCTACCTGCTTATTGTCTGCCACTGCCTTGAAAGCAGCACGTATTGCAATCTCAGTTTTGCCAAATCCAACATCGCCGCATACCAACCTATCCATTGGTATGATATCTTCCATATCCGCTTTTACAGCCTTGGTCGTTTTTATTTGGTCGGGAGTATCTTCGTAAATAAACGATGCTTCAAGTTGTTGATTCATAAAAGAATCGGGTGAAAAAGCAAAACCTCGTTGAGCCTTGCGCTCGGCATAGAGTTTAATTAGATCTTTGGCAATATCTTTTACTTTCTTTTTGGTTTTAATTTTTAAATTTTGCCATACTGCCGAACCCAACTTATGTATTTTTGGCATTTCAGCATCTTTACCTTTATACTTAGATATGCGATGAAGTGAGTGAATACTAACAAATAGAACATCGTTGTCGCGATAAATGAGCTTAATAGTCTCTTGCTGTTTACCATTAAGTTCAACCTTTTGTAAACCACCGAATTTACCTATTCCATGGTCAATATGTACTACATAATCGCCAGGATGAAGATTGGTAAGTTCTGCTATTGTAAGAGATTCTCGCTTTGTAAACCCTGTTTTAATATTAAACTTATGATACCTTTCAAATATTTGATGATCGGTGAAACAAGTAATTTTAAGATCATGATCAATAAATCCTTCATTGATGGCAGGAACAATAGTGTCGAATACCGTTTTTACATCTCTATCATGAAAAATAGCCAGTAGCCGTTCTTTCTGCTCTTCGCGATCGAAAAGAATATTATTGGTATAACCTTTATCGGTGAATTCATTGAGTTGTTGAGCCAATAAATCGAAGTTTTTGCGAATAGCAGGCTGAAGCGATGTGTTAAACGTAAAAATTGATGGCGACTCAAAATAATCGGAGTTTCCAAATTCAATCACACTGCACGAACTCATTCTATCTAATAAATCATTACCTGAAATGATTATCTCACTAAGGGTATGATTAATTTCTTCATCCTCATAATTACTTTGAATATCTGTATTTTCAATTATTTGATTTATTCGGCCCGGTACAAACCTCAAATCTGAGTAACAATAAATTGTGCTCGGGCTTAAATAATCGAATAAAGTAATACGACTCTCTGTATTCAGTTTTTCTTGAATATTCGGAATTAGTGTAACCTTTTCAGGAGTTGATTTAGTGAGCTGGTTTTCTATATCAAAAATCCTTATGGAATCAACTTCATCTCCAAAAAAATCAATCCGGAATGGTTCATCTCCTGCAAATGAAAAAACATCAATCAGGCTTCCGCGAACAGCAAACTGCCCGGGTTCGTATACAAAGTCGGTGCGTTCAAATTCATATTCGTTCAGCACCTCAATCAAAAAATCGCGCCCAAGGTTGTCCCCTTTTTTTATAGCAAAAGTATTTGATTTTAAGCTTTCTGGAGCAATAACCTTCTCCATTAATGCTTCAGGATAGGTGACTATTATAAAGGGATTTTCGGCAGTTGCTATTTTATTTAGCACATCGGTGCGCAATAATATATTGCTACTTTCAGGCTTGCCATACTGAATTGATCGTTGATAAGATGAGGGTAAAAATTCAACCTTATTATTGCCGATAATATTCTGCAAATCGTTGTAAAAATAGGCTGCTGTTTCTTTATCATCAAGCACTACAAGATGCCATTTATTGGATAAACTAAAGGTATTCCCCAGAACAAAAGCCGAAGAAGAACCTTTTAATCCTTTTAGAATTACTTTTTGATTGTCACGCTCTAAAACCTTAGCTATTTTAGAAACTAGTGGAAGATTTGTATAGCTACTTTTAATTTGTAAAAGATTCAAAATTTATATTTTCGTGCAAAAATACATTAAAAAAGCCACTTGTAAAAAACAGGTGGCTTTTCTTAATGTATTTAAAATCTAATTATTTATTCATCATCATCGTCGTCATCATCTTCAATACCAATTAATTTAATGGGTATTTTTTTCAACTTTGCGTAAATTTCACCTTCCGATTGTATATCGTCATCGTCTAAATTATAGTACCACTTTACCTCAATGCTAATACCTGATTTATAAAACTCTTCAAGTTTAGTTAGTATAAGAGATATCATTTTTGCTGAAGCTGAATTCAGGTAATCAACTTTAAAACTAAAAACAGCTCCATTTAGAAGTTTTCCTACATTTTGATCAATCCACTGCAAAACCGGTTCGTATGTTTTTACAACATTCTCAGGCAACGAGCGTCCTGAAATTTCGAATAGATTTCCGGCCGGATCGAAAATTACTTGTGGTGTTTTAGTTGTTTTATCTATAATTAAAGGTGGTATGCTACTCATCGGCTGTTAATTTGATATCAGGTTACAAGATAATAATTTTTTTATACTTCTAGCTACTTTTTATTTAATGTATGTTGTGATCGTTTGGCGTAATTTCGAACGGTTATATATCCAATAGCACTTACTAAAACCGCACCAATTATATAAAATATTCCCATAAAAACAGTTAACCAATACTCACCTTTATTAGAATAATCAACATTTTGAACTGCAAAATAAGAACGATTGGCTGTTATAAAAATAAATAAGACAAGTCCGATATACAAGATATTTGTAAGCACAATATAGGTTTTCTTTGTTGAAAGATAATATAAAACAAGACCCAAAATAAGTAATATAACAAAGAATACTATACCCCACAACCCTGCACTTTTCTGTAGGCTACCGTACTGGTTAGTAAGAATATCGATTGAAATATGACTGGTTAACAGACTATTTAAAGAAACACAAATATTTAAAAGCACCCCTAAGCCTACAGCGAGCATTACAAAGTAAATAAGGGTAAGTACTTTTATTTTAAACATACTATTTTATAAAATTTTGGACTGCAAATTTATTAACTTTTTAATAGAATTAGAATTTCTGCACATTAAATTAAATATTATGTATTGAAAGCTTCATTAATTCTATTCAATGCTAGTTTAACTGTTTCTTTGGTACAGCCAATATTCATGCGCATGAAACCTTCACCAGTTAACCCAAATATACTCCCCTCGTTTACGGCAACTTTGGCCTTTTTCAAAAATAGTTCGCTAAGCTCCTTCCCTGATAAGCCAAGTTCACGACAATCAATCCATATTAAAAAGGTAGATTCGGGAACTATAACCTTAATTTTGGGCAGGTGTTCTTTAAAAAAAGCATCCACATAATCAATATTTGATTTTAAGTATAGAATTAATTCGGCCAACCATTCTTCACCATGAGAATAGGCTGCAATTAAAGCTTCGGTACCAAAAATATTACCCATATGAAGATGTGGAGTATTTAATCCGCGATTATATTTTACCAATAGCTCGTTATTTGCAGAAATAACAAAAGAGGTTGTTAAGCCAGCCACATTAAAAGTTTTACTGTGTGACATAACAGTAAGCGAATTTTGTGCTGCTTCATCTGAAATGGTCGCATAAGGAATATGTTTTGCAGGTGCATACACAATATCAGCATGTATTTCATCGGAAACCACAAGCACGTTGTTTGCTACACAAATTTTACTTAGTTCAAGTAATTCATCTTTTGTCCAAACACTTCCGCCAGGATTATGGGGGTTGCACAATAAAAGCAACTTGGTATTGGAATCAATTTTATTTTTTAAATCTTCAAAATCGAAATTGAGTCTTCCATCTTCTAACTTAAGAGGGTTCTCCACCATAATTCTATTCGTATTTTTAACCGAATCGAAAAAAGGGAAATATACCGGAGGTTGTACTATTATTTTGTCGCCCGGTTTTGTGAATTGTTCAATAGCCAAGGTAAAACCTGCTACAACACCGGGGCTAAAAGAAATCCAGTCTTTTTCAATTTTCCATTGATGTTTTTTGTCTAACCAATTAATAATGCTTTGATAGAACTCATCGGGCTTAATTGAATAACCTAAAACCTCATGTTCCAATCTTTTTTTAATCGCATCAATAATAAACGAGGGAGATTTAAAATCCATATCGGCAACCCACATTGGAATGACATCTTTCACGCCTAGAAAAGATTCTAAACCATCGTGTTTTATACAATTTGTATTGTTTCTGTTTACTTGTTCGTCAAAATTATATTTCATTTCTTTAATTCAGTATTAAGTTGTTGACCTGCCTACCGTCAAGCAGGTATTTAATAATGTTCTTCCCGCCTGAACAAATAAATTCGTTCAGGTTGTGAAGGTAGCTACTAAAATAACTTATCACCCTCCGTGAGGTTTTGATTTTTATAAATGTAATCCCACATTGCGGGTCTATTCCCCCCAGCCCCGCCTGTCAGAGTTAACAGCGAGCAGGTTGCTGCGAAAAATAAAAGTTTTACCAAATTTATTCCTTGTCTGCTTGCAGCGAGGTTGTTCATTAATTCTATTAAAGGCAAAGAGAAGCAAATTGTTAAAAAAACACATATAAAAAAGGCAATGATTTGCACCACTACCAAGTCTTTTGAATTAGTTTATCGAATTTAACTCCAGCTACATTCGTAAACTGTTCTTGTATCTCCTTTTGTAAACGACTCTGGAATTTCAACCTTAATACCCTTGCACCCAGAAATTTCAAGGGCTCGTTCAATCCAACCAGCAATTCTATATTCAATAACATCGCTCGGATAATCGAACTGCGTCATTACTAATTTTACCGAATTTGATTTCTGACCCGACGTTTCCATTTTGGAAGGTCGGTAATATGCTGAAAAAATGCGACTTGCCCGTGAAATTATATGACCTGGAGAGCTAAATTTTACGTATAATTTATATACTCCATGAAGGGCAATTTCAGCACTAAATCGGCCTAATTCCCATGCGCCTTTTTTTAGGTCGTTATTAAAAAACAATTCCCCTACTTTCTTAGAAGGCTCTATTGCTGCATCTTTCATAGAATACCAAGTTGCACTACTTACGCCATTTGCTATCTGTTGCGATTCTGTGGACAATGCCCTCATCCAGTTAACATATTCGCTCGTATGATTTTGTTTAACATATTCCGGAATTGATTTTACAGCGGTTCCTTTAATTTCCATTTGTCTGCTCCTTTATAAAAATATTGATTTAAGATACGTTTTTTTACTTTACTGGTTTCAATATTTTAATATAGTTCGCTAATTTAAAACCATTCTAAAAAAGGTGGTTAGAAAATAAATCAAAAATGCTATTTTTGCTCAAAACCAAATAATATGTTTGCCCAAGAATTTTTTCGCTTTTTTTATATTTTAGGGTTTGTGAATGCCTTGTTTTTTAGCATTTTAATATTCACAAAAAAAGAAAAATCTCAAGCCGATAAAATATTAGGCAGCTGGTTTATTGCCTTGGCCATCCAATTACTTTGGCCCTTTTTCTATTTGTCAGATATTGATAAATACATTAATATGATAGGATGGGAAGCAACTTTGATTACTTTGCATCCAATATTTTTATACTTATATATTAAAGTACTTACCGGCACTTCTCTTTCAAAGAAACAAATTATTTCAAATTTTTGGCCAGTTCTGATAGCTATTGTAGCCATGTCACCCTTCTTATTTATAAGCCAACAACAGCGTAAATTATTAATTGCTGGCGAGTATATTCCCTTATCATTAGTGCCTGGTTTTACTTTAGTGGTTGTAGTAATTGTTATTTTTACAATTTTGGGATTTAAAATTTTAAAGAAACATAAAAACCAAACCTTACACGTATTTTCATATAGTGATAATGTTGATTTATTGTGGCTAAGACGACTGATTATTACTTCATCAGCACTGCTTGCTTTATCGGTTCCAATTGGTTTAATTTTGTACTTCTTACATCTTTCATTGGCGTTTACCGATTACATTTATTACACCACCTTGGTAGGGTTCATATTTTTTATGGGATATTGGGGCTACCAACAAGGTACAATTTTTAATTTGCATCAACCGGTTAGCGATGAACCTGAGAAATTGAAAATTATAAATGATTCCGAATTTCAATATAGAAAGGATGCTAACGATTTAAAAATTTTAATGACCAAGGAAAAACCATTTTTAGACCCCACATTAACCATACACCAACTAGCAAATCAAATAAATTTGCCATCGCACCAACTTTCAAAAGTTATTCATAAAGGGTTTCAGAAGAACTTTTTTGAATTTATAAACGAATATAGAATTAATTATTTTAAAAAACTTGCGAACGCTCCCAAGTATAAAAACTTCACAATTCTAGGTATAGCATTTGAAAGTGGATTTAATTCGAAATCGGCATTTAATCGAATTTTCAAAGAACAAACCGGTCAAACACCTGGCGAATTTAAAAAACAAAAAATCAGTTAGAAATTCCTTGGTTCCTAGTCCAAATTATAAAAAAATACGAGGTCTCAATTAATTGGTACCATATTTATATTGCTGACATAATGATGTTTACATGGTAATTGGTGTCAACTTTCGAAATTAAGACGATGGCAGTTGTTTCATAGCCTACTTTTGATTCAAAATAAATTTGCTATGAACACATATACCATTGAACCAGTAGACTCCTTAGATGAGTTAGAAGTATTAAATATTGAGGAAACAAAACGAATAAACAGTAGTGACCTATCATTTATTATCAAAAGCGAAAACCAAATTATTGGCTATGCTCAATTAATTCCTATTCAAACTATTGGAAAATCGAAAGCTCTGTGGTTGCAGAAAGTAATTTGCACAAATTGTGAAGCTACTACAACGCTTTTAAAAGAAACTATTATGCGATCGTGGGAACTTGGATTTGATGCTGTTTTTACAGACTCAACCAATAATATCCCCAAAAACATGGGTTTTATTGAACTTGAAAGTAGTAGGTTGAAGTTTGATGTAAAACCTATTAAAGTATTGGCAATGGAGCTAAGCTGGAACGGGTTACGAAAATTTGAAAAGATGAACTAATCCATAATTTTACTAAAAATTAATGAGCCAGCTGACGAGGTATTAAGATGAAAACCCGATAAATTCACCTAGCAAGCAGCATGAAATAAAACCAACAATAACCTTTACCGAATATTTCGGGATGGAATTTAAACAATAATATTATGAACTTAAAAAATAAATTTCACGGAATAATGAGTATTGCACTATTGGATGTAGCCACTATTTTTGCAATTTACTCTATAGCAATCAAGAGCATATTATTTTCGGCTTTATATACCCTATTTGTATTTGTGGCTTTTGGCTTAATTATTTATACATTTTGCCGAAAATGCAAAACCCGAAACGATTGCAGTCATGTTTTTTTTGGACCAATAACACGATTAATGCCTGAAAGTAGATCAAAAGTGTATTCCAAATCGGATTATTATATTACAGGACTATTGGTGTTTTTGGTAGTTATTTTACCTCAATATTGGCTTTGGCAACTTACCGTATTACCCTATTTGTATTTGGGATTGTTAGCTGTAATTGGTTTACAAATTAACAAATATGTATGTGCAAAATGCAATAACACTGCATGTGCCATGTGCAAGAAAAAACTCATTGTAACTTCTTAATGATTTATAATTGAGAATACCCAAATGCTAAATTCCATTAGTGTGAAAAGAATATTTTATTCCAAGAAAAAATAACTAAAACTCAGGTTATTCAACCTAGCCTGAATAATTCATAAATTTTCTTAAAATTGATTTAATATTCTGATTATCAATTTTTAAAGGAAATCTGATAATATAAATATATATTAAGAAAATTTCCGGGTGCGTTTATTTTA
>JAQICC010000362.1 GCA_027858735.1 Salinivirgaceae bacterium | reverse complement strand
TACCGAACTTGCTTCGGTAAAGTCCCGGCCGCGGCGTGGAAGGGGGGAATATCATATTTAAGAAAACCCAAAATATCATACTTGACTTGACACTAGTGTTAAGTCAAGAATCAAGTTTCGGGTTTTTATGGATTAGTTAATTCCCTCTCTGCCCTGCGGGCATCTCTCCCAGGAGAGAATTACAAAGCGGAAGCGGGCGAGTCTTCCCCTGGGGAGCCTGCTCCGAATTTATTTCGGAGAAGTGCCTTTAGGCGAAGGGGGAATAAAGGTTAATTTACCCGTATTATCATGCTTGACTTGACACTAGTGTCTTTCCATATAGTTACCGTTTTTAAAGAGACTGGACTATAGATTTCATTTTCGAGGCTTGTGAAGTCAGTAAAAGCGGAGTCTAACTTGTGTAAATGAGCATTTTATTGGCAAGCGTAACGATAAAAATAGAATTTATAGACAGACTCTAATCCATTGCTCCACACATATCTTCAGGTTTCACCCACTCATCAAATTGCTCATGGGTCATAAAATTGAGTTCTACCGCTGCTTTCCGCAATGTTTTATTTTCTGCATACGCTTTCTTTACAATTTTAGCGGCATTTTCATAACCTACATGCGTATTGAGAGCCGTTACCAGCATTAGCGAATTTTCAAGGTGTTGTTTTATTACGGGAATATTAGGACTAATGCCTACTGCGCACATATTATTAAATGAAACACAAGCATCACCAATCAAACGAGCCGATTGCAATACATTAGTGGCGATAAGTGGTTTAAAAACATTTAATTCAAAGTGACCGTTTGATCCTCCTATAGATACTGCTACATCATTTCCCATTATTTGCGCACATACCATTGTTAAAGCTTCTGCTTGGGTAGGATTTACTTTTCCTGGCATAATTGATGAACCCGGTTCATTTTCTGGAATAATGATTTCACCAATGCCGCAACGGGGACCCGAACTCAACATACGTATATCATTTCCTATTTTCATTAACGAAACAGCACAACGTTTTAATGCTCCTGATAATTCAACCATAGCATCATGTGCAGCAATAGCTTCAAATTTATTTGGTGCAGTAATAAATGGAAAACCGGTAAGCTCCGCAATTTTTTGCGCTACTATTACATCATATCCTTTTGGGGTGTTTAGTCCTGTGCCAACAGCTGTTCCTCCCAAGGCCAATTCACAAACTGATTCCAAGGCATTTTTAATGGCCTTTATTCCATTATTTAGTTGTTGCACATAGGCTGAAAACTCTTGACCTAAGGTTAATGGAGTAGCATCCATAAAGTGTGTGCGACCAATTTTAACAATGCTTTTAAAATCTTGCGATTTGCTTTGCAATGTTTTTGCCAATGCTTCTATCCCTGGAATGGTATTTTCCATTACCATTTTATAAGCTGCTATATGCATAGCAGATGAAAAAGCATCATTGGACGATTGCGATTTGTTGACATCATCATTGGGATGAATATATAATTTTCCTTCCCCCAATTTATTGCCTTGCATAACGTGCGCTCGGTTAGCAATAACTTCGTTTATATTCATATTGGTTTGTGTTCCCGAACCCGTTTGCCAAATTACCAAAGGAAACTCCTTATCTAGTTTGCCTGCAATAATTTCTTCGCAGGCATTTGCTATCAGTTCCTTTTTATCGGCAGCTAACACGCCTAATTGATGATTGGTAATTGCTGCTGCTTTTTTCAAATAAGCAAATGCATGAATTATTTCTTTGGGCATAGATGCTTCCGAACCTATTTTGAAATTATTGCGAGAACGTTCGGTTTGAGCACCCCAATATCGATTAACAGGTACCTTTACTTCACCCATGGTATCTTTTTCAATTCTATAGTCCATATTATTTATCGTTTTACCGATATTATTTCTTACACATAGTCTGATTGCAAAACATTTGTAGGCATGAATAGTTTGGAATTTCGAAGCTAAAAAACTCAATTCCATCAGATATCGAAACAGCAAATGATTTCGTGCTGACATTCAACACATGTAATAACAAAAGTTTAAATGTCAGCACGATCATTCATTCTTTACTTCATACTTTTCAAGTATTTGAAAAGCTCGCTGTCAGTAGTTAAAATCACCGATGTAGAGGTGTCGAATGTTGTTTCGAAAGTTTCCATCGATTTTAAAAAACCGTAT
>JAQICC010000341.1 GCA_027858735.1 Salinivirgaceae bacterium | reverse complement strand
CTCAAAATGTGAAAACCAACAATTCCTAGGTCAGCCTGTCCCGTACCGGAGGTCGGGAGGGTTATACCTAAGTAAAGCGCCTCTTCACTTTGTTCGAATCGCTCAACTTAGGTATTAATTTTTATTTGAAATGCCATAAACAATTCTATAGTGATATCCGAATACTGCTAGTGTAATTGCATTTGGAATTAATTTTGGCCGATTAATAAGTGTCCATATTAGTAATTTCCAATATTCAAATCTTCCTTTATTTATAATCCCAATTACAATTGTTGATCTTATAAAAGCTTTTAGCTGGTTTAGGTTAATTCGCTGTGGATGACCAAGATTATTGTAATTTGATAACAACTGTCGAATGCGTTTATAGTAAGGTTTTATTGAGTATATATTTTGTATAATATTTTTATATCCTTCAATAAGCATTGTTTTATTCATTTTCGGAATAAAGTTCATGGTATAATCAGTATTGTCTCCGGTGGCTTCAGTCGTTAGTCGGTTTTCTGTTTTTAATTTATTGTATAAGCTGGTATTTTTTGGAGCGTTTAAAAGTCCAACCATTGCCGATACAAGCCACTTTTCTGAATAAATTCAATTTGCTTTTGAAAAACACTTGGTTGGTCACTATCAAAACCTACAATAAAACCGCCTGAAACCTGAAGTCCATTTTGTTGAATTTTTTTAACACAATGTAACAGGTCTCTATTTTTATTTTGTACTTTATTGCAACTATGCAACACTTCTTCTGAAGGAGATTCTATTCCAATAAAGGTTGAATTAAAACCCGTATCGGTCATTAGTTTCATTAATTCATTATCGGCAAGGTCAATTGAGGCTTGAGCGTTAAAAGTAAAAGGGTATCTATGATCCTTCATCCAGGTTTTCATGGCTGGAAGCATGCTGCTTTTTATAACCTTTTTATTGCCAATAAAATTGTCATCTACAATGGCTATTGGTCCTCGCCACTTAAGATTATATAGCCTATCAAGTTCACTGGTAATTTGCACAGCTGATTTCATTCTTACCTTGTGCCCCAGTAGTGTTGTAATTTCGCAAAAATCGCATGCAAAAGGACAGCCTCGAGTTATCTGTATATTCATAAAAGCGTAGGCATTTAAATTTAGCAATTGATAATCGGGAATAGGAGAAGTTTTTAAATCAGCATATTCACGAGTTCTGTAAATTCTTTTGAGCGGTTTTCCTGCTTCAAGATCATTTAAAAAGGGCGCAAGGGTAAGTTCAGCTTCGTTTAATATAAAGTGATCAATCTGGGGATAGTTTTTATATTCTTGAGTAAATAAGGGCCCACCGGCTACAATTTTTTTATTGGCAGAAGTGCATTTTTTAATAAGCTCAGCAACCGATTCTTTTTGTACGTACATTGCACTTATAAATACAAAATCGCACCATTCTATGTCAGTAGCTAAAAGTTTTGACACATTCAAATCAACCAGCTTTTTATTCCAGTTTTTAGGAAGCATTGCAGAAACAGTAATAAGTCCAAGTGGTGGAACTGCCGCTTTTTTAGAAATAAACCGTAAGGCATTTCTGAAACTCCAGAATGTATCGGGGTATTGAGGATATACCAATAGAATATTCATTATCTAGTGAAATAATTTTTATAAAATTAATTTGGAATTTCCATTAGAGAAAATATTAGGGTTATAACGAAAAAATATGTGATGAAAGTGTAGAGCAGGGGTGAATGGTTTTCGCCACTAAAAAATACAAAATCCAATGCTGTTATCTATCCCAATCGAACAGTCGGTTTCACCTTATAAAATCTTAATTTTGGAAATTTCTTAAGTTACTTCTATTTAAGGCCTTTGTAAATGCAGAAATTTGTAAAAGAACGGTTTTTATGACAATGATGTTTTTTAGCAGATGCTTGAAAAATGTGTAATTATTTTTTGAAGAATTAGATTTGAAGCATATTATTCAGTATAAAGCATAGTAAAGTAAAAGGTAGATACTTTACCTAATTCGGATTGAACCCATATTTTGCCACCCAATACTTCTATCCTGAACTATGCATAAATTTGGAAAAATATGCATAAAGGTCAGGATAGTCCCGACTTAACTGCAGTTAAACTTTTTTCAAAAGTTTTTACTTAATCTTAGTCGCTGTCGGTGACAGGGATTATTCGTGAATAATCCGGGCTATAATTCCTTTTGAAATAGTAAGCCAAGTCCAGTACGTTCATTTTGGTCTTTATATTTACCTTCTATTTTAAAAAACCTTTCAAAAATCGATTCGTGGTATTTTCCTCAATTCCTTTACCTGTAACGCTTACAAAAAACTCGATTACCTTAGGCTTTTCGGCAAATCCAATGGTTATTTAATGAATTCTATAAGCTTTTAAACAATAGGTTATATCGCAATATATATGTACATATATAAATGTAAAAATATGTTTTGTAAATATGTTTACTTATGCTATCGAGCATTTTTCTATATTTAAACTTTCGTTACATTTAAATGTTAGTAATGAGAACAATTAATGTTAAATTGAAATTATTTTTTACCATAAAATTAGTATTTTGAACAAAAACAATAAACGCTTATGAAAATTCATGAATACCAAGCGAAGGAGATATTCGCTAAGTATAAAATTCCGGTACAGCAGCAAGTTATTTGTCATACTGTTGAACAAGTGGCGACAGCCTATGAAACTATTAATGCTCCTGTAGTGGTAAAGGCTCAGGTTTTAGTAGGAGGTAGAGGTAAAGCCGGAGGCATTAAATTTTGTACAACAAAAGATAAAGCTCTTGAAGCAGCCAATAAAATTCTGGGAATGGATATTAAAGGCTTAACTGTAGAGAAGGTTTTGGTTGCTAAAGCCGTTGATATAGCAGATGAATTTTATGTAGGATTAATTAATGATAGAAATACCAAGTCGGTTTTACTTATGGTTAGTGCCGAAGGTGGTGTTGAGATTGAAGAAGTTGCCAAAACTAATCCTGAGAAAATTATAAAAATGGCTATTGATCCACTTGTTGGATTGCAGCCCTATCAGGCAAGGAATGTATTTTTTCAAGTTATGAAAAATGGAAATCATGTACGTCAAGCTGCCGATATATTAGTGAAGTTGTATAAATTATATATGGAAACCGATGCATCTCTTGCTGAGATAAATCCCCTTGTAATTGACAACAAGGACAAAGTAATTGCTTTGGATGCAAAGATGAATTTTGATGACAATGCATTATTCCGTCATCCTGAGTATGCAGCTATGGCTGATTATACGGATGATGAAAAATTAGAAGTTGATGCTACAGAAAAAGGGTTAAGCTATATTCGTTTAGATGGGAATATTGGCTGTATGGTTAATGGCGCAGGTTTAGCCATGGCAACTATGGATATGATTAAACTATATGGAGGTGATCCGGCCAATTTTTTAGATATTGGTGGTAGTTCAAATCCACAAAAGGTGGTTCATGCCATGGAATTTTTGCTTCATGATAAAAAAGTTGAAGCCGTATTGATAAATATTTTTGGAGGAATTACACGTTGTGATGACGTAGCTCGTGGATTACTTGATGCATTTAAAATTATGACGGTTAATATTCCAATTGTTATCCGCTTATCAGGAACCAATGCCAAAGAAGGCCGTGAATTATTGAAAAATAATAATGAACTGATTACTGCCGAAACAATGGGAGAAGCAGCTCGTAAAGTTATTGAAGCTACAAAAAAGGCATAATTCAAAAATGATTTAAAAACTTGCAAAAGAATATAGAAAATGAGCATACTAATAAATAATGATACCAAGTTAGTAGTACAAGGAATGACAGGTCGTGACGGTGGTTTCCATACGGAGAAAATGAAGGCCTATGGTACTAAGATTGTGGCAGGTGTGTCGCCAGGTAAAGAAGGAACAAACGTAAACGGCATTCCAGTTTTTAATACTGTAGCAAATGCAGTTAAAGCTACCGGAGCTAATACTTCAGTTTTATTTGTACCCGCGGCTTTTGCAGCTGATGCAATTGCAGAAGCCTCTGAAGCAGGGATAAAACTTGTTATTGCCATTACTGAGGGCATTCCAACTATTGATGTAATTCGCGTTACTCCTATACTTGAAAAGAACGGTACAAAAATGATTGGCCCTAATTGTCCAGGTTTAATTTCTCCCGGACAAAGTTTGGTTGGAATTCTTCCGGTTTCAATATTTAGTGAAGGTAATGTTGGACTTATATCACGTAGTGGAACTCTAACGTATGAAATGGTTAACCAGCTTACCACCAATGGTATTGGGCAAAGTACGTGTATTGGTATTGGTGGCGATCCGGTAATTGGACTCCATTACATTGAGCTACTAACAATGTTTGAAGCCGATAAGGATACCCACGCTATTGTACTTTGTGGTGAAATTGGTGGCGATGCTGAAGAACAAGCGGCTGCATTTATAAAAGAGCATGTAACCAAGCCTGTTGTGGCATTTATTGCAGGGCAATCGGCTCCCCCAGGAAAACGTATGGGACATGCTGGTGCTTTAATTACTAGTGGTGCAGGTACTGCTGAAGAAAAAATAAAAGCTTTTGAAGCTGCTGGAGTTAAGGTTGCAAAAGAACCTATTGAAATTCCTAAATTTATTAAAGAAGCCTTGGGAAAGTAAGGCTAATAATTCAATAAAATGTAAAAGCTCATTGTGATTCGCAAAGAGCTTTTTCGTTTATATTAATGATTATAAGTATGGACATTGATTTGAAAGTTTAAATAAAAAATTTAGCCCAAAGTCCATGTTTTTGAAAAAATGAGTTAAAATTGAACATATGTGAAAGGAATAGAGACATTAGAATAAATTAATGCTATGTTTTTATGCAATCTTTGTTTTATTCAAATAATAAAATTTGGTATATAAAGCGTTTCCAGTTTTTGAAAATTAGAATGAAAAGTTTTTGATAATTTTAAAAGATTGAAATAGAAAAAAAGTGTAATAACTTTAAATATTAAGATAATATCATTGAAAATGTCAATTTATATGCCCTTTTGAAACAATATTTATACCATAAGAGCATAAGTATATTAATAACTTTGAACAAAAAATTATAACCCTAAAAAATCCGATTTTTATAATGATTAATTTTAAATTTTCTATCAAAAAATTATATGTGTACATACTTTTATCAAGCTCAATTGTATTCGGAGCATTTACTTTTGTAGTTGATAGCAATGAGTCAATTAAATATACAGAAGAAAATAGTGATTTGCCAAGTAACAATGTTCATGTAATATTTATTGATTCAAACAATGTAAAATGGATAGGCACAGATAAGGGACTCTCGCGGTTTGATGGCAATTGGATAAATTATAGCGAATCGGGCTTTTTTAAAAGCAATGTTATTAATGATATTGCCTATGAGCAGGGTAGTTTTGGAAATGAACTTTGGATTGCAACCGACAGTGGTTTAACCGTTGGTGCTTTTGGCGTAGATGGTATTACAGGGGCTACAACTTATTTTCCAGGTGATGAAGTTGGCAGCACAATTATGGATTGGAAAGTAAATCATGTGGTAGTTGATGGTTTTAATAATAGATGGGCTACAACACAATCGTCTATTACGGTTTTTAAAGGCAACATTTGGGATAAACAACAAACGGCGGCAGATGCAAATGGTGAAGAATTTGCTATTGCTGATGTGGAAATTACAGATATGATTGCTCAGGATGCAGCGCAGCTTGTATTAATTGCCACACAAGGTAAAGGAATACTACGAAATCGTTTTAATGAAGTTGATGGAATTTCAGGGGCTTCAACTTATGGACAACCTTGGGCTGCCGTAAATACCGATGTTTTTTATGCCATTGCAGTTACCGAATTAGAACAATGGTACGGTAGCGAACTGGGTGCTTATATGCATCCCGAGCTTGAAACAAAATCGGAATGGGACTTATATAATTCCGAAGATGGATTAATTGATAATAAAGTAATTTCATTATATATTGATTCTGATGATAATATATGGATGGGTACTGAAAAAGGATTATCTATCTACCTAGCTAATAATAAATGGTTTAAACATACCGAGAACGAAGGTTTGGTGAATAATACAGTGAATCATATTACATCTGATATGGAAGGAAATGTTTGGGTAAGTACCAATGGAGGAATAGAAAAGTTTACTGATATTCCGGGTATAGAGTTTAATCCCAATAGTATTTTCATGAAAGAGTTATCAAATAAATTCCTTAATGTTTATCCAAATCCGGCGGTAGACATTGTGAATATTAGTGTTGATAACACAAAGAATAAAAATATTGTTATCGAATTGTATAATATGGCAGGGGTTAAAGTGCTAAGGGAAACTCATAATTTAAAATATAAAGGCCAACCCTTAGCAATTGCAATTAGGCAGAATAATATTATTTCCGGAACATATATTTTACATGTTTCAGGCGAATCATTTAAAAGTAGTACAAAATTATTAATTAGAAAATAACCAAAAACATAGCATAATGAAATCACAAAGTAAATTTAGCCAAAATTGGCAAAATAGTCTCCTTAGTAAATTGAAGAGTTTTAGAATTCCTACAAAAGTTGTTTTTGTAATCCTTGGAATAGTTTCAATGGCCTGGTTTCTAATTAGGGTAATTCCTAAGCCACAAAGAGCTACATATCCGTGTATGAAGGCAACTGCACCCATTGCCTCATCATTTATTATTTATTTGTTGGGAATTTCAGGCGGATTGGTTTATTTCAGAAGGTTTTTAAAGAGTGCACGAACAATGAAATTAATACCAGCATTGGGCTTTCTAGTTTTAGCGTTGGTTTTAGCATTTACAGGTATTTCTTTTAATAAGAATAGTGTAGCGGCTGTTGAGAAAGTGGCAAATCCCGATGATCCTAATAATCCAATGGGAGTAGCAAAAGGTATTAATCCGGGAAGGGTAGTTTGGGTTTATGAACCTGATGCAACGAATGAGAGTATTCAAAACAAGTATAAAAGCGATCATTCCGATTCCTATTTTTCCGATGAAAATACCAACCAGGCTATTGTTGATAAAATGGTAGAAGAAGCCGTTTTAAAAATGACTGATAAATCTTCAATGGCCGATGCCTGGACGAGTATTTTTAAATACCACAACAATCAAAGAGGTAAGGGTGAAGTTGGATATGCTGCAGGGGAGATCGTTTTTATTAAAATTAATGCAACCAGTACATGGGGAGGTAATTATGATTCAGGTAATTTAAGTAGAGAAAATAATAACAATTATGCTATTTCAGAAACATCACCACAGGTTGTTACAGCAGTTTTACGCCAATTGGTAAATGTGGTTGGAGTTGCACAATCTGATATATATTTGGGCGATCCGATGAAGCATATTTATAAAGACCTTTATGATAAGTGGTCTGGTGAATTTCCTGATGTACATTATTTAGATAACAGCACTCAATATAGTGGTATAGGTCGTGAGGGAGTAGCAAAGAGTAATTCTGCTGTAGTTGATTATTCCGACAGAGGAGAGGTGCTGAGAGAGGGAGATTGGTCGAGCGCTTTGACAGGTGACCCAATTGATAGCGATAAATTATACACCATTTTTGAGGATATGGAATATATGATTAATCTGCCTACGCTGAAAGGACATAAACATGCCGGAGTAACCATGTTTGCAAAAAATCATTTTGGTTCACAAACACGTGTTGATGCTAAGCACTTACATGGAGGATTGGTTAAAATGGGAAATGATCCTACCCGCAACGAATATGGAATGTATCGAGTTTTGGTTGATTTGTTGGGGCACGAATTGTTGGGTAAAAAAAACCTAATATACCTTTTAGATGCTCTTTATTGCTCTGAAATGGAAGTAAATCAACCCGATAAATTCCAGAAAGAACCCTGGAATAATGATTGGACATCTTCTATTTTTATCTCGCAAGATCCCATTGCCATTGAATCGGTAGGATTTGATATGCTATACTATGAATTGGATGGTTCAAATGGCTTAGATGATTTCCCCCATTATGGGGCTGTTGATGATTATTTGCACCAAGCCGCAAGTTCGGATAATTGGCCCGTGGGAATTTCCTATGATCCAGAGAATGATGGAACACCTATAGAAAGCCTAGGAGTTCATGAACATTGGAATAATTCAACCGATATGCAATATTCGCGTAATTTAGCAAGCGGAGAAGGTATTGAGTTGTTAAAAGTTGATGGTGTCGCTGTGGGAGTTGAATTGTTAGAGCTAAGTAAAAGTTCTGCAAAAGTTTTTCCTAATCCTACCTTTGGAAATGTAAACCTTGAAATAAAAGGCGAGCAAAGGGGATCAATAAAAGTTAGTATAATAGATGTAAAAGGCCAGGTAGTTTATTCTGACAGTTTTTTTAAACAAGCAGAAATATTAAATAAAGAATTAAATCTTAATAAACTAAATAAGGGTATCTATTTTGTTTCTTATGGTGATAGTGAGAATTCAATTAAATTGATAAAACGATAATTTATAGAGGTTCAAATGTTTTGCATTTGAACCTCTATAAAATGAAAAAGCCTCGTAATTTACGAGGCTTTTTTAACTCAAAAAAGAACTTTATAT
>JAQICC010000339.1 GCA_027858735.1 Salinivirgaceae bacterium | reverse complement strand
GTTGTAACTATCTTAAAGATAACAATTTACAATGCAATATGCAACCTTTTTTGCAACTAATTTAATTTATAACATTCTGATTGTTTGAGTATTATGAAGTCCGAAACTTCAGTTATTATTATTGTTTTAGGCAGTTAACTAGTTTAAACAAAAACCTTATGAAACCCATCTATATATTAGCTATTTTAAGCGTTTTAATTGCATCCGCTTGTAAAAACGATAAGGCTCGAATTATCGCAGACTACGAATATCTAAATAATATTACTACGGTTTCTAGTGTCGAAATACGAAGCTCTTTTAAACCATTTTATGGCAAAGACAGTGTTGTTCTAATTAAAGCATTGTACGATTCAACATTGAATAAAAAATTAGGGGATTTGAATACGCAATGGAATGATAAAAACAACACCAAAATAAAAGCTCAGAACACACTAACTGAACTCGATAATCTTAAAATGATTCAGGCTTTTGAGAACAGGATACAATTTATGGAATTTGAATTACTACAAATTGAGAAAATAATTTCAACTTATAAGAATCATCCTGAACTCACACAATTGAATGCTCTGGTAGTACAGAAAGATAATTATAATTCAAGAGCGGAATCACTCCTTGGATATACTATAAATGTTAAAATTTCAGGCAAGCAAGGCTATTTGCCTGAACAGCAATTTCAAAAAATCTACTTATTTAACGATACGAAAACAACAATAAAAGGAATTATTGAACCCTAGTGCCCTGTCACGCCTGCTCTAACGCACAATAATTCGTTCTTGTGCTTTTTTGCTTCTTTATAAAAATGCTTACAGAACGCTGCTAAGCGCTCATTTTTTGCTTTGCAAAAAAACAAAATAACTTCATTCTATACGTCATTTCAGGCATGACATGACACTTGCCATTTTTCCTAAAAATAGAATGGTTCCGGTGTCATTATCACGAATCATATAAAGAAATGGATGGTCGGCATTAAAAACCAACTGATCAATCGAAGCTGTTTTACGAACCATAACGACTGCTGTAGCAGCAGCAGCTTTCGTTCCTTTTTCTGAAACCTCAATTTTGGCTTTATGAATTATCTTGCTAATTTTTAAATCATTTTTAGTAGTCATTCCTGAAAAATCAGCTTTATCAGAAAAAGCCTCAACTATGCCCATTTGCTCAAGTGTTTCTTTTAAGTCCACTGAATATTCAGATTTAAATTTTGGAATTCGAATGGCAACAGTAGACATTTGCATATCTTTGAAAATATTTGAAAGGTAATCCCTATCAAAATTTTTCTCAAGTTTGCTTATCCCCCTTCCCTTTGCTGGAAGAAAAATAGTCATGCTTTGCTTTCCCCCTTTGTAAGGTATCTGAATGGCTTGAATAATATCATCGTCATAATAAAAGTATTTTCCCTCTTTTCTCATAAATTCTGTTACTTGCTCGCCACTTGACAAATAAAAAGTTCCTTTTGCAGTTTTCATTCTATCAAAAGAACTAAGCCATTCACCATAAAACCAAATGGCATTAATCAATACCAAACGAGTTTCTTTTGTAACATCGCTTTTTGATAGTATTTCTGGTATTTGATTGTCTGTTTTAGAAGCAACCCATTCATTTATTTTTGAAAGAGCTTTGTTACGTGAACCATTCTTTTTAAAGTTTAAATAATTTGTTGGAGCATTATAGTAATCATTCGCAATTTTTAAAAAGTTAGGTTTAAAAGTGTATCCTTTTTGAGCCCATAAACTATTGGCCGTTTTCAAAACAATAGAATCAAGCTTTTTATTCAGTGCTGCTTTTAATGCTGAAAACTCTTTATGCAATTCACTTTGAGTTACCGGAAAATGCATTGCTGTTTGTATTTGGTCTGCAGTGTTTTTTTGAGCCCCTCCATAAGTAATTGCAAGGGCTTCAGAAATGCTATACGGAGAAAAGAATAGGTTCTCATCAACATTACTTTTTGACAGTTCTTGGTATAAGGCTAATGCAAAAGCAGTATTTCCTTCAACAATTTTAGTTGCATCCTGAGCTCTTGCTAACTGCACAAAAAAGGTCAGTAATACTATAATTAATAATCTTGTCATGGTTATATTTTTGTATAAAGATAAAAAAAGTACTTCAATTTTAATTAAGACACTTTCACAAGATCCTTCTAAATGATACTTATTTCAACTATTATCTACCTATTTCCCAACTGCGGCTTCTACTTCCTCAATGGTAATAGGTACTCTTTCTCCCAAAAGTCTGCACCCATTTTCGGTAATCAGCAAATCATCTTCCAGGCGTATCCCTCCAAAATCACGATACTCATTAACCTTATCGAAATTAATAAAGTCTGAATTAATTTTCTCGTTTTGCCATTTGTCAATTAGGGCAGGAATAAAATATATACCCGGTTCATTGGTAATTACAAAGCCGGTCTCTAGCTTTCTACCCAGTCTCAAATAAGCTGTTCCAAATTGATCAATAGGTCTGGTTACATCATCATAACCTACATAAATCTGACCTAAATCTTCCATATCATGAACATCTAGTCCCATCATATGACCCAAACCATGCGGAAAAAACATGGCATGAGCTCCTGCTTTAACTGCCGCATCAATATCACCCTTCATTAAACCCAAATCTTTAAGTCCTGCAGCTATAACCTTTGCCACATCTAAATGAATTTTTTGATAGCTTATTCCCGGTTTTGAAAGTTCCGTAGCTTTATTGTTCGCATCCAATACCAACTGGTAGATTTCTTTCTGTTTCTGTGTAAATTTTCCATTTACAGGAGTGGTCCGTGTAAAATCTGATGCATAACGCATTTGACTTTCTGCCCCACAATCCGTAAGCATTAAGCGTCCTTCTTTTAAAATTCCGCTATGCTCGTGATTATGCAAAGTTTGTCCGTTTTGGGTAAGAATTACAGGAAAAGAATAATGCCCACCATATTTTAATGGAATAGCTTCAATAAGTCCCGAAATTCGCTGCTCCAATTCTCCTGCAATTGCCATTTTCATAGCTGTAACATGCATTTCGTATCCAACCTTACATGCTTTTTCTATCTCAGCAATTTCGTAATCATCTTTTACCGAGCGTAATTTTATTACTGCTTTAACCAATTCTAACGATCGGTATGCATTTACCTTTGAGGGATGCATACCTAACATATCGCCCAAAATAATTTTGCTTTCACCTCGGTATGGGGGAAGAAAATGCACCTGTCTACCCTGTGAAACAGCTCTATTCGCAGCTTCAATCGCTTGATTAAATGGGGCTGTTTTTTCAATGCCTACTTTTGCTGCTTTATCTTTAAGTAAGGGCTGCACACCCATCCAAATAATGTCTTCAATATCCACATCGTTGCCAAAAAGAATTTCCTCACCACTTTCAAAATCAATTATTGCTGCCATACCCGGATGGTCAATCCCAAAAAAATATAAAAATGAACTGTCTTGACGAAAATGAAAAATATTATCTGCACAATTCATAGGAGAATCAACGTTGCCTAAAAATAAGGCTATCCCTTTATTCATGATTTTTTTCAATTCTTTTCTTCTTCCTATATAAACATCTTTTTTAAACATAACTTTTTTTTAAATTTCAAGAGTTTAAATTACCATCGAATTTTATGATTACCAATTTTTATAATTATTTGTTGAACATATTGTAATTTTGAATTTAAATTTAACAGTCAAAATGGAAAAACATTGCTTAATAAATAACAAAACAATAAGTTATACCGATAGAGGTTCTGGAAAAGTTATTGTGCTCATACATGGGTACCTTGAAACCAAAGAAGTTTGGAATAATTTTGCCCAAAAGCTATCGGAAAATTTCAGAGTTATTGCACCTGATATTCCCGGACATGGGAATAGTAATGTTATTGCCGAAACACATGACATGGACTTGATGGCAGAAACAATAAATTTACTCTTACAAGAATTAAATATTGAAACGTGCACAATAGTTGGTCATAGTTTGGGTGGCTATGTTATGTTAGCATTTGCTCAACTATTCCCTGAAAAGCTTGAGAGCTTTGTTCTTTTGCATAGTACTGTCTATGCCGATACCGATGAAAAAAGAAAGAATCGGCTACGAGAAATTGAATTTATTAAGCAAGGCAAACTTGCTCTAATTGTAAACACGAATCTACCCAAAACATTTGCCAACAATAATGTTAAAAATTTCTCAGCCCAAATCGAAGAAATGAAATCGCATACAAAAAAGCACAATCCCGAAGGTGTTTGTGCCTTGCTTCGAGGAATGATGAAACGACCTGACCGCCAAGAGCTAATAAAAACTTTTGACAAACCCATGCTCTTTATTTTTGGGGAAAGGGACAATTACATTCCCATTGAAATGGGCACAAAAATGGCTAATTTGTCTAAAAAAATAAACGTTGAATGGTTACAAAACTCAGGACATATGGGCTTTATTGAAGAAGAATCTAATTCACATAATATTATCGAAAAATTTGTTTTTTTTGATAACCAATAAAAAAAATGCCCGCTATAATTTTAATTTATTGAGACTTTGATTTTGTGAAACAAAATTAATTAGTCGAACTCCTTCCGGTCGAACAGGCGGGGATACTGAGCGGTCTCCACTGTATGTTTGCGGAGGGGAGTTTCAAAACTTTTAACCTTTTGGGCATTAAATAAAATTTTACGGTAGACTTTTTGTCAACCTTTTTATTTAAAATATCCTGTTGTGAGTTAATCATATTTCATGTAGGTTTGCCTTAATCAATTTTTCAATATGAATTTCAGCAAAATAATAGGTCAGAATAACATAAAGAATCATCTTATTCAAACTGTTAAACAAGGTAGAATTAGCCATGCCCAACTTTTTTTAGGAAATGAAGGTTACGGTAGTTTACCGCTGGCTTTAGCATATGCCAAATATATTATGTGCCTAAATAAAACCGATACCGATAGCTGTGGCGAATGTTCATCGTGTCGTAAAATTGCTAAATACCAACACCCCGATTTGCATTTTGTATTTCCGGTTATTACACCAAAAAACAAAGATAAGGCAGTTAGCGATACGTATATAACAGAATGGCGTCAATTTCTTTTATCAACACCTTACGGAACGTACAATAATTGGTTAAATGGATTAGATGCCGGCAACTCGCAGGCAATTATTCGTGTTGATGAAGGCAAAGAAATTCTGCGAAAATTGAACATGAAATCTTTCGAATCGGATTATAAAATAATGATTCTGTGGTTTCCTGAAAAAATGAATGCCGAAACAGCCAACAAATTGCTTAAACTTATTGAAGAACCCCCTGAAAAAACACTCTTTTTTTTAGTTGCCCAAAATTCACAATATATAATTAGCACCATACTGTCACGTACCCAGCTGGTTAAAATAACTCGTATAACAGAAGATGATCTGTTTATTGGACTACAGGAAAAACATCAGTTAACTGAGGATAAAGCTCGCCAAATTAGTCGATTGAGTGAAGGTGATTATGCTATTGCAGAAGAATATATTGAATCTTCAATTGATATGCAGCAGAATTTCGAGCAATTTGTGCAAATGATGCGGCTTAGCTATTCAGGCAAAATGATTGACCTTATTAAATGGGTTGATGAAATATCAAAAATTGGACGTGAAAAGCAAAAGGCTTTTCTGACATACAGCCTACGCATGATTAGGGAGAACTTAATAATTAATCAAAAGCAAAAGGCCATGGTTCGCATGTCGGATAATGAAGAGGGTTTTGCTGAAAAGTTTGCCCGTTTTATTCATCCCGTAAATGCCCCACATTTAAATAGTGAAATTGATAAAGCAATTTTACATATCACTCGAAATGCCAATGCAAAAGTAGTTTTTCTCGATTTATGCATTCGGCTAAATCGAATTTTGAAGATGCAATAATAATTGATATCAATTAAGCAAAAATAGCCATTTCACAAATTATTAAGCCTAATTAATCTGAATTTTGTGCATTTTTTTTTATAATTTTCTGAATATTAGCAATTCGTATTCAGAATTTATTAATTTAGTACCTTCACTTGAAAATAGTTTTTCAGTGTGTCACAAAATAAAAGAGTAAAGTCAACAACCTATGGTAAAAAAGACCTATTTAGTAATAGTAGTTCTATCAGTACTATTTACCAATTGTAGGCGTGAACAATTACAAGTTCATCCTGCAATTACTCATTTATCCGATTTTGAAAGCAACGACGGCAAAGTATCGCTAAATATTTCAGGCGGCAAGGCTCCATATACCATTGAATGGTCGAATGCTATTAGCGATAGTGTAGTATCTGACTTAACTGCTGGCAAATACTTTATTACAGTTACTGATTCAAAAAAATCAATACTTGAAGACACTATTGAAGTAAATCAGCCGCAGTGGCCTGTTTGCCTAGATGCTGAGGGTAATAGCTACAAAACCACAATTATCGGTAACCAAATATGGATGCTCGAAAACTTAAGAGTTACAAAAAATTCTATGGGGACTGACATTGAATCATATGTTTACGATAATATTGAAGAAAACGCCCTTACTTATGGACGATTATATACATGGTCTGTTGCCATGAATGATTCAATTGATAATGAGGCTCAAGGCATTTGCCCAGATGGATGGCATTTACCCTCAAGAGAAGAGTGGGATTTACTCATTGACAATATATCAACAGTTGATAAGGATATTCCGAATATTAAAAAAACACTTGACCTTGACTATGCCGGTTTTTATAATAACAGCTTCAATAATTTAGGCGCATCTATAAGCTTTTGGACTTCCACGGAATCTAACGACAATGCGTGGAAACTTTACTTCCATAAAAGTTTATCGAAAGCTTTCCGCTATCACGAAAAGAAAACCAATGCTATTTCAGTACGCTGTCTTAAAAACCCACACGAAAGCTAAAATTATTTAATCTCTGGTCTTTCCTTTTCATTCTTATAAAACGAACCTTTAATTCAGCTTTTACTTTATAATATTACTAATGCAATACTATTCATTTCAGAAAAATTCATTCCTGCCTCAAATTAGCTGGAACAAGCAATAGCAATTTAAAACACATAGGGATTGGATTAGTAAATCAAAAAACCTTTATTTCTCTGCTGAATACCTCCCTCTGTACGTATATTTAGATCTTCAAACCATATTATAGATAATTATAGTTAAGAATTTAAAGACCTTAAAACCTGCCCAATGCAAATAGGATCATTATCTTTCTCTCCAAAAAAAATTTGATCATGTGAGTATTCTTTTGGTAAAAACCAACATCCTTGCAAAACCAACAAGACTCCATAATAACCCTCTTATTCTAACAATTTTTTTCATGCAACTTTCATACAATTTTGTCTTTATATGCTAGGTATTTTATATCTAGCACTGGTTATTAGTAAATTCCTATACATGAATCCAGTTTGCAAATTGAAAAATAAAATTGACCTCTCGTTTTAAATTCGCTATTTATATAAGGATACAAAAAATGAAACATTATGGACTATTTAACTTTGGTGTATAATTTACAATAACTAATCAAAACCTTTTAATTAATTAGCTTACTATATTAATACTTATTAAAATAGAATTATTAGCAATTAATAAATATTACCATCCCCTGATATACTTGTATAAGCTTTAATAATAACCTTTTAAATATGCACGTATTGTAAACTTAAATTGCAAATAAAAATTAAATAAAAAACAAAGGTATTTAAGAAAACGATTGCATTAAGAATTCTTTTTTATATATTTGTTGTGTGTATTTTATACAATAACTAAAATAAACAATAAATAAACAAATACATTTACTGAAATGTTTTTAGTGATATCAGAAATTAAATGAAAGAAAAAGGCAAAAACCTAACTATTAAACAAACTTTAAATCTTAAATTTATGTCTAAAATTACATCCAAACCAAAATGGCAACTTAAACATGTTATGTTGGCCATTTTATTTATTTTTCAATGTTCCCTATTTGATAATAATATTTATGCAAATACGGCACAACAGGAAAGATCGGTAACAGGAACGGTTACAGATGAAGCTTCTGGCGAACCACTTATTGGGGTTACTATAGTTGTTAAAGGAACAACTAATGGTACCATAACCGATATCGATGGTAAATACACCTTAACTGCTAATGAGAATGACATTATCGTATTTAGTTTTATTGGTTATGCAAATCAAGAAGTAGTGATTACAAATCAAACTGAAATTAATATTTCATTAGCAGCAGATAATGTTGGCCTTGATGAGGTTATTGTTGTGGGTTACGGTACTCAAAAGAAAAAGTTAAACACTGGTGCTACACTTAACATGAAAGGTGAGGACTTACAAAAGCTTAATTCAGGAGATGCAATGTCATCGTTGCAAGGAATTAGCCCTGGGGTTAGCATTACAAGCCAAAATGGTCAACCTGGTGCGGGTACTAAAGTCAATATTCGAGGTATTGGTACCATTGGTAATTCGCAACCACTTTATGTTGTTGACGGAGTTCAGGTAGAAAATATTGACTATCTGAACCCATCGGATATTGCAAGCATTGACGTACTTAAAGATGCAGCATCGTCTGCTATTTATGGGTCACAAGCAGCAAACGGTGTAATTCTGGTAACTACGCGTACTGGAAAAAAAGGACAAGGAATGACCATTTCTTATGACAATTATTTTGGGATTCAAAAAGTGGCCAAAGATCCTGATATGCTAAATGCGCAAGATTACATTACAGCAATGGATGAATCACGCACAAATATTGATGATGAGCCTTGGGATATGTCAGACATTGAGCGTTACGACGAAATTATGGCTGGCACTTATTCAGGTACAGATTGGTTCAACAACATGGTGAATGATAATGCCCTTGTACAAAGCCATGCTCTAAATGTGACAGGTAGTTCAGATGCATCGGTTTTTGCTTTTGGGGTGTCGTACTTAAAAAATGAAGGATTACTTGGAAAACAAGCCAAGTCCGATTACAAAAGAATAACCGCCCGAATGAATTCTAGGCATGTATTAAAGCAATGGAACAATTTAGATGGTATTGTTTTTGGACAAAACTTAACCTTTACGAATACCGAAAATCCAAACATTGGAACTGGCAATATTTTTGATAACGATGTAAAAAGTCATATCGCTTCCAATCCATTATTGCCTATTTATGATGAAAATGGTGACTATACAACCAGTTTAGCATTTGATAATTCCATCAATCCAACTGCACTAATGGAGTACGAAAGAAAATACAATGAAAACAACAACAATAATATTGTTGGGAATGTATTTTTAGAGGTGCAACCCATACAAAATTTAAAGGTTAGATCAAGCTTTGGTATCACAAATTCATATGGATCATCGCGTAATTGGCTTCCTACATTTTATTTAAATGACAGAGAAAAAAATGAGCTTAACGACGATGTAGCCCAACGTTCATACAATACTTATAAGTGGATACTAACAAATACGGTTACTTATGATTTTAACTATAATGAATCTCATAATTTTAATGTTGTAGTAGGTCAAGAATCTCAGCAAACCAAAAGAGATCTGCAATTAGAAATGACCAATCAAGCCTCAATATTCGAAGCTTGGGATTATGCCTATATAAGCAATACTCCAGTTGCGTCCATTGAACACATTCAAATGACAGGACGTGATGATTATGGCTGGGCAATGTCATCATACTTTGGGCGTCTTTCTTATGATTTTCAAGAGCGTTATATGTTAACCGGAGTGCTACGTAGAGACGGATCAACGAACTTCGGTGCCAATAATCGCTATGCAACCTTCCCTTCTGTTTCAGCTGGCTGGATAATAAGTCAGGAAAGTTTTATGGCAAGTATTCCACAAATAAGCTATTTGAAATTGAGAGGTAGCTGGGGACAAAATGGAAACCAGTCAATAGATGCATTCTCGTATAATGCGGGTATTGAGCATGTTGGTTCCAATTACCCATTTGGGCCTGAAAAAACAAACAATACTCTTGGATCGCGCTTAAGAAACTTACCAAACCCAAGTGTAAAATGGGAAACATCGGAACAAACTAACGTTGGTCTTGATTTTCATATGTTAGACAGCCGACTTCAATCAACAGTTGAATGGTATAATAAAACAACAAAAGATTGGCTACTTCAAGCACCAGTGCTATTAACTGCAGGGGCAAATGCTCCTTGGGTAAACGGAGGTGAGGTTTCGAATAAAGGGATTGAGTTGAGTTTAAAATGGAATGATCAAATAGGCGATTTTAAATACAACATTACCGGTAGTTTAGGCTATAATAAAAACGAAGTAACTGCTATTGATAATACTGAACAAATCATACACGGTAATGGCGGTCAAGATGACGGTGCTTTATGGCAAGGAATGACAGAAAGTTACCGTGCAGAGGTCGGTCAACCCATTGGTTATTTTTGGGGGTATCAAACTGATGGAATAATACGATCTGAGGATGAACTTAACGCATATATCGATGGATTAAACGCTGCAGCCGATCGTTATGCAGCTGCAAATGGTGTGGAACCTACATATGCTAATACCGCTGGAAGAAAATGGACCGTTGGGGAATTAAAGTTTCGCGATTTAAATGGTGATGGTTTGATTAATGATGAAGATAAGACAAAAATTGGAGATCCAAACCCGGATTTCACCTTTGGTTTACAGGTAAATCTTGATTACAAAAACTTTTATTTCCAATTGGTTGGAGTAGGCAAAACCGGGCATCAAAATATGATGTCGTATTCTAGTGCCAGTGACAGGTTACAAGAAAACATAACTTACGATTATTTTAATAAGGCATTCCATGAAACCCGCAATCTTACTGGAACTATGCCTAAACTATCAAGTAAATCAAATTCAAGAAATAATGTAAGCGATGTGCATATTTATGACGCTGATTATTTCAGACTGAGCAATATAACTTTTGGCTACAGTTTTAAAGATTTAGTAAAAACTGATCTATTTAGTGATTTAAGGATATTTGTTACAGGTAAAAACCTATTTACTTTTACAAAGTATCCGGGAATGGATCCTGAAGTAGGTTGGGGAAACGGTCAAGCTTGGGCATCGGGCATTGATGTGGGTATGTATCCTCTGTCTAAAACTTATATGGCTGGTTTAAGTGTTAAATTTTAAGTAAAGGAGATTTGAAAGATGAATAAAATAAAAATTATATTACTATTAACCTTTTCTGTTTCAATTTTCAGTTGTAGTGACGAATTTTTGGAACAAAAGGATTTGTTTAGCGTAAGCAGTCAATCGTACTACAGAAATGCTAAGGATATAGGTGAAGCACTTACCGGTGCTTACTCAGTTTTACCTGTGGAAAAAGGGGAAACATTTCCTACTTTAACTGCCATGGTTTTATCAGATGATGTTCTGGGTGGTGGTGATGGTGCCGGAGATAGTTGGATTCGCCCTGTGGATAAGTTTGAAAAAAATGCCAGAGAGGATTTATTTGGACCTTTATGGAGACGCTATTATGAAGGAATATTACGGGTAAATTCAATTATTGAAAATATTGATCAGGCTGTATATGACGATGAAGAACAAGCTAAGCAAGATTTAGGTGAAGCACACTTTTTGCGCGGTTACATGTATTTTACGCTAGCTCAATTTTTTGGTAAAGTACCCTTAATTACTACTTCCGTATCGGGTAATGAGCCTCGTGCCGAAGTTGATGTTTTGTTTGCTCAAATAGCTTCCGATATGAAGTTGGCAGCCGAATTAATGCCTGCCACATCATCCAATAAATTAGACCCCAATAGAGAAGGACATGCAACAAAATGGGCAGCAGAGTCAATGATTGGAAGAATTTGGCTTTATTATACCGGTACATATGAAAAAGAGGAATTACCCTTAGTTGAGGAAGGAAGTATAACTAAAGCAAATGCTATTGCATATATTGAAGACGTAATAAACAATAGTGGACATCGATTGATTTCTGATTTCCCTAACCTTTGGGCCTATACCGCTACTGGTTTAAAAGAAGAAACTTTATTGATAATTCCTGATGAAGATACTGTTTCAGTGAAAAGCAATGCTTTTAAAGATGCAGGTAGAGATGGAACGGGTACAACACCTTATGAATGGATTTATGATACCAATGATGAATATAATCCGGAAAGCGTATTTGCTTTAAATTTCAACACCTTTGGTGGTAATCCAATTGAAGATTTGCCGAGATCAAACCATATGATATTGTATTGCGGATTGCGTACAGCATTAGGTGCTGTTGCAGCTGCACCTCATGCTAATGGCTGGGGATGGTGTACCGTGCACCGGGCTTTATGGGATGATTTTGAAGATGGCGATATTCGCAAGTATGGATCAATGTTTAACGTTGAAGATCCTACATCGGCAGCATATGAAGGTACGGTCGCTCCTATATTTCAAGCAGCTAAACCAAAATATGATGGCTTTAACGTAACGGGCGTTTTTAATAAAAAGTATATGCCCCTTCAACAACAAAGCGACGACAACCCAGGCCAATTTGAAGCTTTGTGGATAGCAAGAGGGTATTCTTTCGCTGGAGGTGATTTTGTGAACATAAGAGATCTAATGCTTATTAGATTTGCCGATGTTCTGTTAATGCATTCTGAATTAACAGCAACAGCCGACGGTATGACTCTAGTTCGTGAACGCGCAGGATTAGATCCAATTGCTTATACATTGCCTGCGCTTAAGTCGGAGCGTCGTCACGAATTAGCCTTTGAAGGCTTACGCTATTTTGATTTAGTACGTTGGGGCGATTGCGAATCTGCTTTTGCTGCTTTAGGAACAATAAAGGTAGCCGATGGTGGATTTGGTGATGATGGATCGTATCCTGATGATTATGCTGTAACTGGATGGTCAGAGGATAAAAAATTCTTACCAATACCTGAATCACAAGTTAGACTTTCGGATGGAGTATTGGAACAAAATCCTGGATGGGAATAGATTATTTAGATAGATAAATTGAAAAAGGCTGTCCTGTTGTAGGACAGCCTTTTTTTTTACTAATACAAGGTTCGATGAAAAAGTCAATAGCAACTAATCTAACCAAAAGTGTTCATAAACTTTATAAAACAATTCCATTCCATATGGCATAATTTCATCGGGAAAATCATAATTAGTGCGTGCAAGAAAACTCGGTCTCTGATAAGAAAGCTCCAAGAATGAGACTTTCGCAGAATTGAAAATCAGGAGTCCCGAAATCTCAGCGATTTTTCAATAGGTATTCATTTTAGTTTTTTTTATTTGAATCTAAAGTC
Source organism: Salinivirgaceae bacterium (assembly GCA_027858735.1). GTDB lineage: Bacteria > Bacteroidota > Bacteroidia > Bacteroidales > SZUA-534 > GH45. The sequence continues at coordinate 62 of JAQICC010000339.1, read as the reverse complement.
AAGTTTAAAGTTATATAACCATGGAACTCTTGGGTCTATTCCTTCTGAAATTAATTTTTCCG
>JAQICC010000336.1 GCA_027858735.1 Salinivirgaceae bacterium | reverse complement strand
CTCAAAATGTGAAAACCAACAATTCCTAGGTCAGCCTGTCCCGTACCGGAGGTCGGGAGGGTTATACCTAAGTAAAGCGCCTCTTCACTTTGTTCGAATCGCTCAACTTAGGTATTATTTTTTCGCTGTTTTTCTTTGGTTTTCTTCAGTTGCCTCCTTAGAGCTTCAGTTGCTTGGCCGGTTGCTTCTTCAAATGATTTAGCCTGACGTTTCGAAAATAAATCATTTCCTGGTATAAGCACTTTAATATCGGCAACTTTATTCCCAAAATTTTCGGAACTGTCAATTCGGAGTGTTACCTCCACATCTATTATATTATCGTAATACTGAGCAAGCTTCCCAACTTTACTCTCAACAAAATCCAATAATTTAACATCTGCATCAAAATGTAATGAATGAATTTTAATATTCATAGTTACCTCCAATTTTAAGCTCGCGGATGAGCTTGGTTATATATTTGTTTTAATTTTTCGAATGTTGTATGGGTATATATTTGTGTAGCTGAAAGGTTAGCATGACCCAAAAGTTCTTTAATGGCATTAATATCGGCACCACTATTCAGCATTTGGGTAGCAAATGTGTGACGCAGAATATGCGGACTTCGTTTTTCAAGTGTAGTTACTGTGCTTAAATATTTATTTACAACTCGGTAAACCAGTTTATCGTATACTGGATTTCCTTCTGATGTTATATATAATATATTATGATTGCAATTGAAGGAACTTCTTTGACTTATATACTTTTGAATAGCCATTTTTAATTCGGCATCAAAAGGAATAATACGCTCTTTATTTCTTTTCCCCAAAACCTTTAATTGCCCAGAATTTAAATCTATATTATTTATTGTGAGATTAACCAGTTCACTTAATCGCATACCTGTACAATAAAACATAAGCATAATTGTCCGATCACGCAGCCCTATAAAATCATCAGGGAATTCGAATTGATCGAATAAAATATCCATTGTTGATTTACTTACAAAATGGGGTAATGGTTTACTCATTTTGGGCAACACTACTTTATCAGTAGGTATTGTTTCGATATCACCATTGCGATATTGAAATTTATAAAATGATTTTAGTGTTGTAATTTTTCGATTTGCTGAACGTGGAGTGTTACCGTTTTCCAGCAAAAAAATAATCCACTTACGAATTATCTTATGATCACTCGTTAGTGGATTAAATTCCGAATCGGTTTGAATACCAAAAGCAGTGAACTGCTCTAAATCGCTTTTATAAGAGCGAATGGTATGAACCGAATATCTTTTTTCGTTTGTGAGATATCGTAAAAATGAATCAATATACATAGGCCTATAAATGCCAGTATATCAAATTTAGCAAGTTATTAATTTGCTTGTTCTTCTTGCAGATGCTGAATATAAACGGCTTTAATCCTTTGCTCTCTGTTAGAAACAGATGGTTTTTTATAAACCTGACGTAATCTTAGTTCTTTAATTACACCTGTTTTTTCGAACTTTCTCTTAAACTTCTTTAAAGCTCTATCTATGTTTTCGCCTTCTTTTACTGGTATTACAATCATACTATTTATAAATTATATCATCCAAATAATTAAGGCTGCAAATTTAGAACATTGATATACATTAACAAAATTTTATTGAATATTTTTTATATTATTTTTTATTACACTTACCTTCATCAATAATTTCAACTATAATTATTTGCAATTCAATATATTAATGATTAAGTGCGATTAAACTAAATACAAATAAAACCATATTGGAATATTACTTTAATCGATACGAATAAAGTTATAAATATATTATAGCATATCAAACCAAAACATGAAAAAATTTGACCACGGTCTTACTTATTTTCATTTTTATCAGAATTTTCACTACCTGTTTCAATGTTATTTTGGATGATTGAAGCTCTGTGGTTAAAAACAACAGCCCCAATGAGTGCTAACATAGCTATCATTCCCCAATAAACTTCTTGGTTTTTAATCCATGATAAATCATTAAAATCGATAATAAAAATGGGAGCCCCAACCAAACCAACAAAGGCTACTACTATTAAATACTTTGAAAAGGAAGACATATTAAAATTGACCTTGTGAATAAAAACTATATTTGCTGAAATTAATTAGAAGTAAAGATACCTTTTACAAATTAGTCTGGAAAATTCAGCTATTAATAATTTATTTGTCAACTTTGATTTTATATCAATATATTGTTAGTTATTAATGTTGAGATAAAACGTAAGATGCTTAATTTTAGTTAATTGCAAATATTATTTCACATTGTATATTTTTTTTGAATATAAATAACATCCGGAAATATAACGAACTATTACTAGTTAAATAATGAGTCCACTCCGAAAAGTCACCCGATGAATACTTTAGCAAAACACTGAACCAATTCAGGTCTGTAATGCAGTCAATTATGAATTCATCGGATGACTAAATTACAATTATTTGACCTTTCGGAGTATGCT
>JAQICC010000333.1 GCA_027858735.1 Salinivirgaceae bacterium | reverse complement strand
CTCAAAATGTGAAAACCAACAATTCCTAGGTCAGCCTGTCCCGTACCGGAGGTCGGGAGGGTTATACCTAAGTAAAGCGCCTCTTCACTTTGTTCGAATCGCTCAACTTAGGTTATATCCTCTTGTGGAGGCTTCTGAAAAAATAATTCGCTACCCTCCGTGAGAGTTTCATTTTACTAAATTTTAAGAAAAAATATTTTTCCTGTACTACATGGTGGTACACTAATGCATAGGAATATCCATAATTAGTATTTTTGAATCTTTCATGCATGTTATTTCAATTTTGTCTGTTTCTGAAATTCCCATACCATCACGTTTATTCAATTGCACTCCATTTACATCTACTTCTCCCTCAATTACCATCAAATAAATGCCATTATCAGGCAATTTTATTTTATACTCACCATGCCAACCAGCACTTAAATTTCCCATACTAAACCAAGCATTTTGATAAATCCATACGCCTTCATCACCTTCATTTGGCGATAAAATCTGGAATAGCTCATCCTTTTTCTCTAAATCTTTTAATGATTGCTGATCGTACCTTGGCTCAGCATTTTTATTATCGGTAAAAACCCAAATTTGAAACAGATTCAATTCTTCAGATTTACTGGCATTAAACTCGCTATGAAACACACCAGTACCGGCACTCATAACCTGAATTTCTCCGGCTTTTATTACCGATGAATTCCCCATACTATCTTTATGCTCAATAGATCCTTCTAATGGGATGGTAATAATTTCCATATTATCATGCGGGTGCTCACCAAATCCCATTTCTGGAGCAATAATATCATCGTTTAATACACGTAATACACCAAAATGCATCCGCTCAGCATCGTAATAATTAGCAAAACTAAAGGTATGGTTTGCCTTTAACCAACCATGATCGGCAAAGCCTCTTGAGTCTGCCTTGTGAATTATTGTTTTCATATTTACTCCTCTCCTTCTAAAATGTAACACCTAACATGTTTGATCAATTGACCGTTGTGCTAATTAAATTTTATTCACTATTTAAATTAATAAAACTGTTAGGTCTCTAAATATTTTATATTGCAAAGATATATTCAGATGCTATTATCCGAATTGCGAAAAACAGGCTAGTGATTGCAAAAATCAGTTATTGCGTGCTGCAATTCGAAAATCGATGGCAGAACTGCCTGAATTTTTTTTAAAAAAATTGCTAAAATGCGCCGGTTCTTCAAAACCAAGATGGTAGGATAATTCTTTATTTGACAGGTCGGTAAATAACAAACTGCGCTTGGCCTCAATCATAATTCTGTTTTGAATATACTCTTTGGCCGATTTACCGGTTAACGATTTAACCACCTTATTCAAATAATCGCTGCTAACTGAAAGCAATTCGGCATAATCGCTAACCTTATGTTTCGATGAAAAATACGTATCAATATACTTTTTAAATGCTCTGAAAATTGGGTTTATGGATTCAGTAGATTGCAATTCCACATTTTTGCTAAGGGAACATAAGGTATGACTCTTGATTAAAAAAAGTTTAAGTAAGGAACCTTTTGCCTCATTATTGTAGGCAGTGTTTCCCTCAAATTCCCCTATTTGACGAATCAGGCTTTCATAGACCTCCACCTCATGATCGTGTAAAGATAAGGGAGGTGATTCCCCAAAATTGTTAAACAAATACACATCATTTATAAGCTGATCGCTAATGTTATTTTTTACCAGAAACTCATTGGTAAAAGTTATTACCCAGCCTTTAGGCTCTCCCACGGGAATTACTTGGTGTACTTGCCCCGGATAAATAAAATACACACTATTATCTGTTATATCGAATTCCTGAAAATCGACAAAGTGCTTTCCCCTACCTTCTTTTACCAAAATTATTGTGTAATAGTCGTGTCGGTGCGGACTATCAACTGCGTCAGCCATTCGTTCTTCAATTTGCTCCATCGTTTGAAGCTTAAAATCAACTAGAAGGCCATGCGTATCAGTCAACGAATATGTTTTTATTTCGGTGTGCATCCAGCATATATATTTCCCATAATACAATTATGCAGGCATAAGTGTTTTGAAAAAAGGATGATGAAGCGGCGATATGGACAGTGGAGCGCCTACTCCGCTTTTTTTTCGTCATAGCAATTAATTATAAATACAAAGTGGATGAATAATTGGTGAGTAGTTTTTTTCCATAATAAAAAATTAAACAAATAGATAAGTGCTGCGCACATAATCTCGCAGCAGACGCTGCAAGTTCCAAAGGACAGTGGAGCGCCTGCTCCGCTATTGATGCGAAGCAGCAATCCTTTTTTTAATAATTTCACTCTATTTAGCTTAAAAGAAACTAATGCCAAAAATTACACATTCGGAATATCGCCGCAATCTTCCACATATTCAACCTCAAGGTGGCATGTTTTTTATAACATTTCGTTTATATGGTTCAATTCCTGTTTCAGAATTAGAAAAGCTTTCAGAAATTTATGGAAACACCAATAATAATGACACATCAGGGAATTCTGTAAAAGGTTTAAAGCAAGACAAACAAGAGAACTATTTTCAAGCTCTTGATGATTATTTGGACTCAAATTTAAATAGCCCATACCATCTTAGTATACCAAATATTGACAAGTTGGTTTCCGATTCAATAAAATACCGAGATGGTAAAGATTACAAATTGGTCTGCTTTTGTATAATGAGTAATCATGTGCACATGATAATATACAAGTTGGAAAAATCATTGGATAAAATATTGAAAGAGTTAAAATCATATACAGGTAAAGAAGCTTTGAAAATTATAAGGGAAGGCAAAATTGAAGTTCTCCCTCATAAAAAGAACATAAAAGGCATTTCTGAAACTAGATTCTGGCAGCCCGAGTCATTTGATCGTATTGTACGAGACCGAAACGATATGGCTAAAAAAATAGCATACACCCTGAATAATCCGGTAAAAGCAAATTTAGTAAGCAAATGGCAAGATTGGAAATGGAACTATTGCAGACCAGAGTTTTTAGATTTATAAAAGAATGGAACCCAAATTGAGCGATTCGCTATTGCAAATCTGCTCAATCGACTGAGGTCTTGTAAGGTTTTCATACTTTTCGTTTCCCCGAAATAATCGGGGCAGGCTACTCAAAATGTGAAAACCAACAATTCCTAGGTCAGCCTGT
>JAQICC010000306.1 GCA_027858735.1 Salinivirgaceae bacterium | reverse complement strand
CTTGGCAAATCCCTTACCACAGTAAAAGCACTTTTTTTATTCATAGTCTTTGATTTGCTCCAAAGCTAACAAGAATAACCCTTAACAAGGTTTTTAGCCTAAAAAATGTCCATTACGCCTATATTTACAAAAATTCAAATTATCTCAGTACTCATAGCATAGCAAACGTATTTTAAAAAATTCCCCATTACAATGCTTTCATGTCTATTGACAATGAAAGATTTTTTCAGGCTGAGTCCTCCCCATGAATCCTCAAGAAAGCGTCAGCAAGATCTTTCATTGTGGTTAATTTTTTTTAGAATACGTTTGACTTAAAACCTATAGCTTGTTCCTACAATTATATTTCGTCCAATAAATTCTTGTTCTTGAACCCCTCCCTGAGTTGAGTAATTATACTCGTCAAACAAGTTTACAACATTCACATAAACACTCCCTTTTGCAGAATAAAAATATTTTATTCTGGCATCAACCTGAGTAAATGGTGAATATATGGTTTTATCAACAATTGCACCTTCATCAATGGTTGCTGAAATATAACGGTTACCCACATAATTTAAGCCAACAGAGCATTGCAATTTTAGTTTGGTATTTAAATAATCCAAACTGGCATTGCTAATCCAGTTTGGTTGCTCGTTTAGTCTTCGTAATTGTTGGGTCCCCGGATCACACACTTCTGATCCGAGCCATGAAACATTACCGACAAAGACCAATTGATTAACATTTTGCTTTACTAGGTTTATTCTAAGACTGGCATCTATACCCCAAACCAAACCACTATCAACATTTACCGATTGAAAAATACGGTAGCCATAATTGTCATCAATACCGACTTCACGTGTTTCAATTAGGTCACGCAAAATGGTATAAAATCCACGCAAAGTGAAGTAATTGTTGTCACCGAAGTATTCCTCAGCTCCAAATCCCATATTAATAGCCGTTGAAGGCACCAAGTCAGAATTTCCTCTTTCTATCAACTGCTTTTTATTTTTAACCTTATCAATAGGTACCATTAAATTAAAGGGTGGACGCGATATTTGACGCGCAATATCAGCCTTTATTGAAAAATCTTTTGTGATGCTATATTTCCCGTGTAAAGATGGATTTATAGTCCAGGCATCTTTATCACCATCAGTGCTTTGGGTATTAAAATTAAATGCATCATAATCGAATCGTATGGCAGGCAATACCCAGATTTTTTTATAGCTTAGGGCATCGCTCATGAAATAACTTAAACGGCTCTCAAATAAAGTATACGACCCATCTGAAATATCATCCCAAAACAATCGATCATCAAGTTTGGTGTAAACCATTCTATCGTAAACTCTATCTAACACCGATCCTTTTACTCCTTGTTTAATATCGTGCTTTACATTACCCGTTTTTAGCTTATGTGTAACATCGGTGGTGAATAACACCTCCGAATTTCGCTGAAATTCATCTTCAAAGCTTATCTCTAAATTATCGCTATTCTCGCGCCATCGCCATCTATCTTTTGAATCGAAATGTTCGGAAAAAGTTAGCGTAGTTTCCCAAATTGTATTTTTCCAGCTTTTACAATATTCTAAGGTGTGGGTATGAAGCAATCTATGCTTAACATCATCGGCTGTATCGGCAGCTAGAGATAAACCTCCTTTTGTCCTGCGTTTTACATCAGCAATAAAATAGGCCTTTTCACTATAATCGGAGAAGAATGACTGAAACTTCCATTTTTGAGTACTGTCGGGAGCAAAAACGATGGTACCCGTAAAGCCATTTACCCAAACATCGAGTAATTCGTTTGATTTGCCGGAAATTGAAGTGTCGTTTAAATTTATTTGATTGTTACGATTAAAACGATTTAAACTGTAACTGGTGTACACCGACCACTTGCCCCATTTATTACCATAAGCTATTGTGGCACTGGGGTTCACTTTGGAATAGGTACTTGTATTATCAAAGGCCAAATCGGCACTAATCAACTTTTTATCAGGTACATCTTTCAACACCAAATTTACCAAGCCAATGGTTGCATCGGCACCATAAATTGCGGGTGGATTGTAAATTACCTCAATTTTTTCAATCATATCAATAGGGATTCTGTCGAGCTTTAAATCACGATAGTCTTCACCGCCAGCTGGTCTGTTGCCATTTATTAAAATAGATTGAAACTGTTTATCAAGTCCTGCCATCATTATATTTCGATTGAATGATGGCGGCCCCTGAACAAAAATACGAGGCATTCTTTTTAACACATCGCCAGCTGCATGATGACCAAAATTATTTAGGTTCTTGCTACTTGCAACAAGCTTTGATACACCAGCTTGTTTTTGTTCATTTATGGCTTCATTTTCAGCTTCAGCCTCAATTAATACCTCTTTTATAACCACATGTTTTTGAGCATTGACATTAGCAGCGCTTAGGAGGATTAGTATGATTGATAGTTTTTTCAGCAAGTTATTATTCCGTTATTTCAACAACTTTAAATGCAAATGTTCCTTCGGTGCCATTAAACGAAATATGTACTTTTATTTTTTGCTCTTCAGTATCTACCACAACCGACTTCGGATTATCAGAATGGCTCTTGTTTTTATTCAAAAACTCATCTCCTTTATCAATTGTAATGTAAGGTGTTTCTCCATCTTTGTAAAAAACCGAACCTTGCACATCGGCTGTATAAGCGCTTTCAGGGCTATCAGCCTCGACCCAAATAACCTGCACATTTGATGCTCCTGTACAATCTACATTAAAACCCACAATTTCACCTTCTGTAATTGAAGCCTCATACCAGTCATCACCTACATTTATTTGAATATATTCAACATCAACAGCTCCTATTCCAGTTGATCTCAGAGCAAAGGTTCCTGGCTTTGTGACATCATTTAATTCAACTTTTACCAGAATTTGCTTTTCGGTGCTTAACTCAAGTGTTTTTTTTGAGGCTTTATAACCATTATCTTTCTGTTCAAAATAGGGTGTTTCACCATCAAGTTTATAGGCTGACACTTTTATATCGGCTGTATAATTACGATCTTCACCATGGTTATCAAGTTCAGCCCACTCAACATAAAGAGTTGTAAAGGTTTCTTCGGCTGTCACTTTATACCATAACATCTGGTTTTCCGCAATGTCATCTTCAAGCCAATTATTATCAGCCTGTACAGCTTCAGGAATATCATTTAAATTTTCATCATCGTCTTTTGAACATGAAGCTAAAATTATTAATCCTGAAATTAGGCATACGCTCGATTTACTAAATACATTCATTTCTTTTATTATTTGGTTGTTTTATTAATCAAGTTGCATTTTTTTGCAATTCGCTAACAAATGTAACCAGAAATATATATTACCCAAGTGGTTTGATTATGTTTTATAATAGAATGTACAAACATATGTAAATGCAAGCTGCATAAACAAATACATATATTAACAAGCAATTAACAACTTCAAGTTGAACATTTTACATGCTATAAGGGTTTTTTGTAAAACTTTAAGTTATGCAATATATTTTTTTGTCAATTTTTACTTTGTGGTCTTTTTTTTCTTTTTCACAAAATGTGTCTATTGTAAAATACAACGAGATTGAAAAAACTATGAACGAATAAACAAGATACGGTTTACTTGATTAATTATTGGGCCACATGGTGCAAACCCTGCATTGAAGAATTATCTGGTTTTATAAAGCTTAATAAGGAGCTGAAGAACAAAAAGTTTAAAATGTTATTGGTAACGCTTGACTTTCCTCAACATATTGAACAAAGAGTAATTCCCTTTATAAGAAAGAACAATATTGAGGCTCAAGTAGTTTTGCTAGATGATGATGCCAACATTTGGATAACTAAAGTGGATAAAAATTGGGATGGAAGTATTCCTGTTACCCAAGTAATTCAAAATAATAAAATAAAATTCTATGATAAGACTTTAACCCAAATTGAGCGATTCGCTATCGCAAATCTGCTCAATCGACTGAGGTCCTGTAAGGTTTTCATACTTTTCGTTTCCCCGAAATAATCGGGGCAGGCTACTCAAAATGTGAAAACCAACAATTCCTAGGTCGAGGTTATACCTAAGTAAAGCGCCTCTTCACTTTGTTCGAATCGCTCAACTTAGGTTATAATATCAAAACACTACTAATATCATATTAATTAGAGGCTTTATTATTGTGATTACTACGCGTAAATGTAATCTGCAATTTAAACTCTTCAAAGGCATCCTTTCCCGATATTTGACCAGTCAAAACATCTTGTACCTTAATAGGAACATGTAAGTTATCCTTTCCAACCATTAACGCTTTATCTTCATCTCTAACTAGTGTTTTATATTTCGTATCAATGGTATGGGTGTAATTCTCATAAGGATCAAATCCGAAAGAGGAAGATGCCACATTACCCTTAATACCTGAGGGTGATTTTGAAAGCCGAACCCAGCGTTCTGCAATATCGGGTCGCGTCCAATGCATTAATAGTTTAACAGCGGCATCCTTATTTGGTGATTTTTTAAGTACCGCCCAATTTGATAAATAGCCACCAATATAAATACTTGAGGGTTTAAAAACTGGGAATTCACAAGGTATTACCTTTTTCATTTTTTCACTACTATTCTCAGCCCATATACCATACATAAATGTCATATTTGGAAAAAACAGACATTCATCATTTAAAATTCTATCATTTTCCTGTGTCCAATCATGGCTAATCCAATCTTGTTCAATTGGTTTATATTTTGACAGCTCTTCCATTGCCTCAAAACACTGTTTTATGGCATTAAGCTTATTTACTGTAATCTGCTTATTTAAAACTTCCTCTTCATTATTCATTAAAGAATAAAAAAGCATATTGAAAATGGTATTTGTTTTACCCCAATTATATTCAAATATTGGAACAATGTTGCCATGAGTTTGATTATATTCATATGCCGCCTTAATATAACCTAGAAAATCGTCAAAAGTCATCCCAAACTGTTTAACCTCAATACCAATTTTTTGTGCTACACGTGTATTAACAAATAAAGCAGCCATTTGACCCTCAGTATGAGGACCGTAAAATTTGTTATTATTTCTATCACGGTAAAGATCTCCATTAATAAAATTTTTATGGCCAGCCATAAATCCGGGTACCGTGCTAAAGTTTACCAAATGCTTTTCTGCCCAATTGGGGTCTCCCATTCTTCGAGCTATTTCTTCATGGTTTCCGTAAAGTCGAATAATATCCCAATCTGGTTCATCCATTTTTAATTGAGAAACAACAAAATCAATTTCACTCATTCCATTGTTAAGATATACCTCCTCAGGAAATTTTAAGTTTATTAGGTATTCCTGATTCATAAATTCAAATTCACGAGCTACGTCACGAACTAGCTCAACTTTATTGCCTTCATTTAACCAATGACCGATCCAATTAATTTCTTTAATTTCTTTGTATTTAAAATTCTGAGTACTAGCAATCTCATATTTCTCTTGTTTATTGCAGGAAACAAACGAGAACATTAAAACTAACATTATAACTACGCAAAAGGAAAGTACTATAAATTCTAGATAATTTGGTAGTTTTTTCATTTCAGATTGTTTTATTTAGTAAGGTGCTATTGCGATTAAAAGCTGATTGCTTTAATATTACTATTGGAATTCCATAATTTTAATTTGAGTTGCAACTCATTATTAAAAGTTAATTTCATATGTTATTCCCTAGTATCGAATTGTGTAGAACAAAACTATTCACAGTTGGATAGGAAATCAATAGATCTAAACTAAATCTATTATGAGGCAATACACATTTAGCTTATAATTAGCCACATAATCATTTGGAGCGTTAAAAATATCTAAACTATTTATTATATTTTCTAAAGTATTTCTCGCTAATATTAGATGTGATTAACAATAAAATTGAAAGATTTGAGCAAAACATCTTATATTGGAATAAAAAATATAAAATTATATTTTATGCGATTAAAAGCTGATTGCTTTAATATTACTATTGGAA
>JAQICC010000299.1 GCA_027858735.1 Salinivirgaceae bacterium | reverse complement strand
CAAGACCTCAGTCGATTGAGCAGATTTGCGATAGCGAATCGCTCAATTTGGGTAATATGTTTTTCAGTTTGATAATCAGCATGTTTATTGCTTTTTGAAAAAGTTTATGAATTAATCAGATAGATAATGAAAAAGATAGGTGTCTTTTGTCAAATTTTATGAATCAATCAGGTTAAAATCCTTTCGGAATAATATCTTTGTTATTATACAAATTCAAGAATGGATGCTTAAAAACTACTTCAAAAAGAAATCAAAATTTGCTATTGCAATTGATGTAGCTATAGGAATAGCTTTAATTCTATTGTTAATTCCGGCAACTCGTAAAGATATGGCAGCTTTAATGCTAAAACCCACACTTTTTATTCATCAGCCAAGTGTTAACTCTGAAAAACCTTTATTGCAGCCAGATACTTACAGTTGGAAACTTGAAAATAACGATGGAACAAGGTTTGAATTTAGTGAATTTAAAGATAAGGTTGTTATATTGAACCTCTGGGCAACTTGGTGCCCACCTTGTATTGCTGAAATGCCCAATTTGCAAAAACTATATAACGATTATGGCGATAAAGTGGCGTTTTTATTTGTAAGTAATGAGGAGTTGAGTGTGGTTCAAAAATTTATTAATAAAAAGCATTACACTTTACCAACTTACAGACCAATAACACAATACCCTGCCGATTTTGAAACCAGTTCGATTCCAACTACATTTGTAATTAACAAAAAAGGAGAGGTAGTGATTCGTAGAGCAGGAGTGGCGCAATGGAACAGTAAACGTATTCGCGGAGTTTTAGATGTATTACTTTCAGCTAAATAAATTAAAGACATATTTAATTATTCATAACTAACTGAATAGCTTTTGGTACTAAATTATATTTGGATAGCCTTTTTCTTAATAGCCTTTGTGGTAGCTTTATTTCGCCTAGTTTTTCTTGGCGATGTTGAAGTTTTTCCGGCTATTATGAACTCGACTTTTGATATGGCAAAAACCGGATTCGAATTATCGCTTGGTTTAACTGGTATAATGACACTTTGGTTGGGAATAATGCGTATTGGCGAAAAAGGGGGTATGGTTTCCTTATTGTCACGTGCATTAGGGCCCTTTTTTAGCAAGCTTTTTCCTGAAATTCCTAAAGGTCATCCAGCTACGGGTTCAATTATAATGAATTTGGCAGCCAATATGCTGGGTCTCGATAATGCTGCAACTCCACTAGGACTAAAAGCAATGGAACAATTGCAAGAGCTCAATCCTCATAAGGAGAGCGCATCGAATGCCATGATTATGTTTTTGGTGTTAAATACTTCAGGATTAACCTTAATACCCATAAGTGTAATGGTGTACCGCGCACAGCTTGGTGCAGTAGATCCTTCCGATGTTTTTCTACCAATATTGCTAAGTACTTTTTTTTCAACAATGGCAGGAATTATTACAGTCTCCTTATTTCAGAAAATTAATCTGTTTAATAAAACTATCCTTGCTTATTTAGGAGCCTTTTCTCTAATAATTGCAGGTATTATTTATTTCTTTACAACGTTGCCACGTGCCGAGGTGGGCATTATTTCATCATTATCAAGCAACATAATACTTTTTTCCATTATTATTTCGTTTATATTGCTTGCCATTCGCAAAAAAGTAAATGTTTACGAAACATTTATTGAAGGTGCTGTTGATGGTTTTAAAATTGCCATAAAAATTATACCTTATTTGGTAGCAATTCTTGTGGCAATTGGTGTTTTTCGTGCATCAGGAGCTATGGATTTTATTATTCAAGGAATTGAAGCTTTGGTTGTTAAATTAGGTTTTAATGCCGATTTTGTTGCAGCCTTACCAACCGCTTTTATGAAACCCATGAGTGGTGCAGGAGCAAGAGGTTTAATGGTGGATGCTATGACCAATTATGGTGCCGATTCTTTTGTTGGACGATTAGCATGTACTTTTCAAGGAGCCACGGACACAACTTTTTATATAATTGCCGTATATTTTGGTAGTGTAGGCATAATAAAAACACGCCATGCAATAGCAAGTGGTTTAATTGCCGATTTGGCAGGTATAATTGCCGCCATTTTTATAGCCTATTTATTTTTTGCGTAAATGTTAAAACCACGACCTATATATTGTCCCAATGTTATTCTACTTCATTCCGAGAATAATGAGATTTTCTCGGTACTTGAGGCAAAAGCGATAATTGAAAAAGTTACAAAGGGTATTAAGGTAATAACAGTATATATTCATCATGAATTTAATGATCTGGATGAATCTCAGATAGTGGTAAAAAATTACGATTATTCCATTTATAAAGAAACAAGAAAAAAGAGTGGAAATGTGACATCGGAGTTTTTAAATGCAGGATCGGATTACGTGTATTATGTAAAAGCCGATATGGAAAACTATAGAGCCGCTTTCGTTCACTTATTTGATATTTTATCAAACAATTACCTTATAATTTGCATTGCAAGTTCATTGGGCGCACAACTTAAAGCTGGGGCAATTGTAGTTGAAAATGATTTAGGTGAACAGCATTTTGATGATTTAAAAAAGAAAATATATTTTCCTGATAAATTATTCACTACATCAGCTTTCCTTGAAAAAAGAGTAGTGGTTACCGATAATTCGATTGAAGTAGAATAAATATTAACCCCACTTCCTTATAACATTTTTAACAGAACGTACGTAAAGTGCAATAATTGTTTTCTTATTATAAGCGTTACTATTTTTGGCTAAGTTCTAATTATTACAGCAAATAGTTTTATGAATATATTTTTATTAGGCACCATTTGGTCGATAAGCAACGTTGAATTATAAATGGTATACTTTTGGATTGAAATACTGGTAAACTTTTCGGTTGAAAAAAACACTTAGTGTAAATTTTGTGTCTTAGTGCCTTTGTGGCATTTTTTTAGCTACCAAGGCACTAAATCTCTAAGCTATCACAAAGTTTTTAACCGCTACATTAATTTATATCAGAGCCATGGTGTTTAATACCTAAGTTGAGCGGTACTAGCATAGCTAAGTAGGTACAACCCCGATGCAGGAAATGTTGTTTTTCACCGAATAGGTGAGGTGAAAAGCTTACATTTCCTACATCGATTGAGCGTAATCGCTCAACTTAGGTTGTAATC
>JAQICC010000296.1 GCA_027858735.1 Salinivirgaceae bacterium | reverse complement strand
TAATACCTAAGTTGAGCGATTCGAACAAAGTGAAGAGGCGCTTTACTTAGGTATAACCCTCCCGACCTCCGGTACGGGACAGGCTGACCTAGGAATTGTTGGTTTTCACATTTTGAGTACCAGCCCCGATTATTTCGGGGAAACGAAAAGTATGAAAACTTTACAAGACCTCAGTCGATTGAGCAGATTTGCGATAGCGAATCGCTCAATTTGGGTTATAGTCATCTTATTTCATTACAACTCCTTAGTTAAACGATGTGGGATACTTGCTTCAACAATAACGATTGCTGTATGAATAGTTTGGCATTTCGAAGCTCATTAGTATCAATTTACAGCAAACATAAATAATTGTATTAAACTTCGCAAACTACTGAACGCCAAATCATTTATGACAGCCTGTTGCAGCTCGTTTTTCCTCATCCTAAAAATATGTTTTTACGGCAAATTCAAATTGATTTATAAAAATCTCTTTAGACGAACATTGTCCTTTTACTTTTACAAAATCAATTATTTGCTTTTTTCTAGTGTCACTCATTTTTTATTATTAAGCTCACAAAGATACCGTTTTAAGCTCAATAATCAACCTGTTTGAGCTGTATTTTCCTCTTAAATGAGCTACAACATTGGAATAAAAATAATTACACCAAGCAAGGAAAACAATACAATACAATACAATACAATACACTCAATATGGAATTCAAGCCATATTTTTATCAAATCAGGCTTTTTAATGACATATTCACCATTTTAAAATATTATACATCAAAGAGTTTTAAGGATATAATAACTTTTTGTAAGTTTGCGCGCTTAAATAAAATGGTAATATGATAACAGTTTCAAACCTTTCTATTCAGTTCGATAAAAAACCCTTATTTTCCGGGGTTAATGTTAAATTTATTCCAGGCAATTGCTATGGTGTAATTGGTGCCAATGGTGCAGGCAAGTCTACTTTCCTTCGTATGCTTTCCGGTGATCTGGATTCAACCAGTGGAACTATTCAATTGGGTAGTGGGGAACGATTGGCTGTTCTTAAACAAGATCACTTTGAATTTGATGCGTTTACAGTTCTTGAAACCGTAATAATGGGACACAAAGAACTTTTCGATTTACGTAACGAAAAAGATGAACTGTATTTAAAGCCTGACTTTGGTGAAAAGGATGGTTTAAAAGCTGCTGACCTTGAAGAAAAATTTGCTGAAATGGATGGCTGGAGTGCTGAAAATGATGCTGCTCAGCTTTTAAGTGGGTTAGGCATAATAGAAGGCATGCATGATAAGAAAATGAGCGAAATAAGTGGTAAAGAAAAAGTGAAAGTGTTACTTGCTCAGGCTCTTTTCGGAAACCCAGACAACTTGCTACTTGATGAGCCAACTAATGACCTTGACCTTGAAACCGTATTGTGGTTGGAAAATTATCTTTCAAATTTTGAAAATACAGTTATTGTTGTTTCGCATGACCGTCACTTTTTAGATAATGTATGTACTGACATTTTGGATATTGACCATGGAAAGGTTGAAGTTTATGCAGGAAACTACACTTTTTGGTACGAATCGAGTCAATTAGCTGCAAGACAGGTAGCCCAACAAAACAAAAAGGCCGAGGAGAAAAAGAAAGAGCTTGAAGAGTTTATTCGCCGTTTTAGCGCCAACGTAGCCAAAGCAAAACAGACTACCAGCCGTAAAAAAATGCTTAAAAAACTAAATATAGAAGATATACAGCCCTCAACTCGTAGGTATCCTGGAATTATTTTTCAACAAGAGCGAGCTGCCGGTAATATCGTTCTTGAAGTTGAGAACTTATCATACAAACTCGATGGTAAATACCTTTTTAAAGATTTAACTTTTAACGTTGAGAAAGGTGATAAAGTAATAATTCACTCGCGTGACAACCGTGCAATGACAGCATTATTCGAGATTTTTAATGATCGCCTGCAAGCAGAAAGTGGAACATTTAAATGGGGACAAACCATTACACATGCATACCTACCAATGGATAACAGCGAATACTTTGAAAAAGAAGTAAACTTAATGGATTGGATTGCGCCTTATTCTGAAGATTCATTAGAACCCACACTGCGAGGAAACTTGGGTAAAATGTTATTTTCAGGTGAGGAGGTTTTTAAAAAATGTACGGTTCTTTCTGGAGGTGAAAAAGTTCGTTGTATGATCTCAAAAATGATGCTTACTAATGCAAATACCTTAGTGCTTGACCACCCAACGAATCATTTAGACATGGAAAGTATTCAAGCCTTTAATAACAATCTGAAATTGTTTCCTGGACAAGTTATATTGGCCAGTCACGACCACGAATTTATTAATACAATTACCAACCGTATAATTGAAATTGGTCCTAAAGGACAAATTGATAAATTAATGCTGTTTGAAGATTATTTAACTGATACTAATTTAAAAGACAAAAGGTTAGCAATTTACTAAGCTCAGTTCGACATAAGCCTTTTTGTTTAAATTACACATAATCAACAATGCAGCATTAACTTAATTTGCTCAATATTTGTGCTTAATGATAACTCATTACTTCTTTCCCTAAATTAGGAAAACGAAGTTCACGAGCATTTTTTAAAACAGATCTGCTGCGAGTAAAGTTTATGGACAGGCTCTAGCCTAGGAAAGAGCGCTATGAATGAGCAAATTACCAAACCCATATTGTGTTTTTCTTTTTCGAACTGAGGTTACTAAGAACACTAAAACACTCGATAATTAAAAATTACAATAAAAAAGCGGAGTTAAAACTCTGCTTTTTTATGGAATATTGATTTTATTGTTTACTGTTTATTTTGTTCAGTGCAAGCTAATACCCTACCCATACTTGCCATAACAGTGTCCTCAAATAAAACTGCTGGAGCCTTTATCAAACCTCTTTTACTTGCATCAGCATAAACAGAACCTTCAAGTAATACAACTACCATATTCTTCGTTTTCACTTCTTGATCTTGCTTAAGCGTATAACTCAATCCATGAGCCATCATCTTCCGAATTTGACTTTCAGACATTTCACTATATTTAGCGTGTTTTTTAAGCAAAGGTTCTGCTATATTTCTAGCTGCAGTATCCCATAAGCTTTCTACTAATTCAGGCGAATCTGCTAAAAGCTTTTGAAGCTTCATATATTTTATTCGGAGTACGGTTACTGGAGACTCGGCTGTTACTGTTACTTTATTAACGCTGTTTGTTAGTATATTAATTACACCCAAACTATCACCCGGTCCACGCATTCTTAAGGGCGTATCCTTTGTTGAATCTTGTAAATTACCTCTTACTACAACAAAAAGACTATCTGCCGGAGTATCCTCCCGAATTAATTTTTCGCCTACGGAGTATACCTGGTGTTGAAATAGGTCGACCACGGTTTCATATGTTTCCGGGCTAACGGATTTTAACCATGATATTTCAGCCAATATTTCGCGTGTTTTTGGCAATTTAATTTCCATGGCTGAATACTGGAGTTTTTTCATGCGTTCTTCAATACTCTCAATCATTTTTCCAGCTTCTTTTGAGCTTACTCTACCATTTTTTTGTAATCTTTCGACAGTTCGCATTTCGTAATTCAGCACTGTTCTAATTGCTTGACGGGTTGAAATAGCATTGTAAATCTCAGGATAGTTTTTTCGAATAGTTCTTATAAAGTTTTGAGCATATACTTTATTCTTCTTTATCTCATTAACTACAATATCCAGCCCCTTCTCTTCCTCTTCCCTATCGGCACCATCGCCTAAATGTCGATACATACTTTCAACCAATTTCAAACTCTCTTCCTGGGCTTCAAGTAAACCTCGCGCGGTGTCGTAACTTACCGAAAGTCGCTCAAAAAACAAACGTTTTGCCCAACGACCAAATACCCAGCTATTTTGCAGTTTAGCAAGCAATTTAGGAGTATTCCATAAGGCCTCCAGATCACCTCTTTCAGAAAGGGGTTTAGTGCCACCAGCATCCAAGCCGTCATTAATAGCATCCGACAAATGTTCCACCGCTCCTGGTCCAATTAAACCTTCTTTAAACTGCCCCCAATAGCTACTTTTCTCCTTTTCAAGTATACGACTACGGGTTTCAGAAAGGGTCTCGATTTGTAAATCTTTTAAACCAGTATTAGCAGGAACTTCTGGCAAAAACTCCGAAACTGCATTCCAATTGGCCGTTTTTAAGAATTTATCTGATTTAATACGTTCTAAAGCATTCTCTGAACTTGTTCGTAAATAATTGTTTGCATTATAAATCATTAAAGCTCGGGCAGGTTTTACTTTAGTTAATCCTAGTTTATTAACCAGCCAGCCTATTGTTGTGGCATTTACTACTAGTGTTAATGTTACTATTCCTGCTATTAAAGTTAAAAACAAGCTGCTAACATCGTGTGAAATATACTTAGGGTCAACACCTGCAACAACTAATGCCAGTGCCAAGCCAATGGCTCCTCTAAGGGCTCCCCACCATAAAACATAAGCGTCAGGTTTTGATAATCCGTAACCAACTCGCTTCATTACAGGAAAGAAAATAGCAATTACAATTGCCCTTATTACAGCAATTCCCACATAAATAATAAGAAGTATTAAAAGATTTTTCCCTGTTATATCGGCACGTAAAGCAATAACTACACCTACAATTATGAAAATTAGTGTATTGGCTATAAATGCGGCCAGCTCCCAAAATTCGTGTAAGAAATGCTCAACTCCAGGGCTAATTCGAGTTTTTCCAACACTAGCCATGGCCAAACCTAATGATACCAATCCTAACACACCTGATATGTGGAAGAAATCTTCAGCAATATAAAAAGTAAGATAAGCCGCTACAACAATAACCGATATTTCAACCATCGCATCATTAAATACCCTTTTAACCCAAGCAATGGTTATGCCCCCAATTACAGCTCCTAGCAAAACTCCACCTACTGCAACCCTGAAAAAATCGACTATTGGCGATGATCCTGTTGCTGCACCAGTTACTCCTAAAAAGAATACCATAAAAATTACAATGGCAGTTCCATCGTTTAATAATGATTCACCTTCAATTAATGTACCTAGTTTTTTACTAGCTCCTAATCCTTTTAACAGGGAAACCACGGCAACCGGGTCGGTAGCGCTGGCAACAGCACCAAACATTAATGCAAGACTCCAACTCCAGGCTTGAAAACCAATGCCTAAATGTTTCATGCCCATTACCAAAGCAGCTGTTAAGCTCAAGGCTATAATAATACCTGGCACTGCAAGTATCATGGCATTTCCAACAGTCTTTTTAAAAGTATGTATATCAATAGCAAAAGCTGCCTCAAAAATCAGTGTTGGTAGAAATACAAATAGTATTAAATGCGGATCGATTTCACCTGCCCACCGCAACGACACATCAAGCGTATGTAAATGATGAAGCCAACCTAATCGCGATATAAATCCTAACCCCAATCCAAATATTAAAAGAAGTACCGTATAAGGCAAAAAACTTTTTTGAAAAAAATGTCGAATGGCCGAACCTATCACCAATGCAATAATAACAAAAAATAAGGGTTCCATTCCTCCACCGTGACTAGATGCACCTTCTTCGGGTTGAGATTCTTGCGAATGCTCTTCAAGGGCATGCTTACTTTCATCAACGGCATGTGAATTTGCATTATGCTCAGAATCGACATATTCAACTTCTGACATTTCATGCCTGGCTGTATCGGTTAAGGCATATAAATCACTTGTATTAGCAACTGTAATAAATGCAACCAATAGCATTAACGGTAAAGTGAATTTTCTTTTCATGGTTAAATATTTTAAATCGAAAGTCTAATATACTAAATTTTAGATAATTATTTAGTTGAATGAAGTAACATTAACCATTGAGAATAATATTTTTTTATGTTAATCATTCATTTTTAAAACTAAACAATCATGTTAAATCAGGAATCAAACAAAATCTTTGGGTTAATTATATAATATATTTGGTATATATAAGATTCTATTATATATTTGTATCAGAATATTAAATTTTGAATCATTTAATACCTTACAAAATGATACCAAAAGAATTAGTTAAGGGGAGTTTGAAATCAATAGTTTTAAAACTATTGGCCGAAAACAACAGAATGTATGGATACGAAATTACCCAAAAGGTTGATGAGCTTAGTTCTGGGAAAATTAAGCTAAGCTATGGGGCATTGTATCCGGTATTGCACAAATTAGAAAAAGAGGGAGCTGTAGTAACCGAGGCTGAGGTAGTTAAAAACCGCAACCGAATTTACTATAAACTTACCGAATCGGGTACTGCAAGCGCTAAAGAGCGAATTAAAGAGCTCGAAGAATTTATGCAAACCGTTAAAATTCTGTTAAACCCCCAACTTGGTTTTGAGCCATGTATGAGCTAAATAACAAACAAATAGCTTTAGTTACAGCCGATGTGGAAAATGCAGGGATTAATTTTTCACATTTAAGTACCGATTTAATTGACCACGTATGTTGTGATATTGAATTGCAAATGAACCATGGAATTTCTTTTAACGATGCTTATTCCATCGTTAAGCAGGAATTCGGCATTAAGGGGTTACGGCAAATACAACAGGATACCTTAATGTTAATTGATAAAAATTATAGAATTATGAAAAAATCGATGAAAACGATTGGAATGCTCGCCATGGCCCTGATGGCTTTTGGAGCACTGTTTAAAATTGGGCATTGGCCCGGAGCATCAATAATGCTTACTGTTGGTTTCTTTTTTACAACCATAGTATTCTTTCCTGCCTTTCTTTATATTGTTTATAAGGAAGGGAATAATAAAAAAAATGCCCCGCTCTTTATTTTAGGCTTATTGGGTGGAGTATTATTTATGATTGGTGTTTTATTCAAGATCCAACACTTTCCTGGGGCCAGTATTTTAATCTTTTCAGGACTTGGAACAATAGACTTTTTATTACTTCCGCTAATTATTATACTTAAAACGAAGACATCTACCATTAATAAAACGGTATTTACTCTAGGATTACTGTCCCTAATGGTATTTTTAACCGGCTTAAGTTTTAAAATTCAACATTGGCCAGGTGCAAGTATGTTACTAACTGTCGGGAGTATTACTCTTGTATTACTATTTGTTCCGATTTTCTACAGTTTAGAGGTTGCCAAATCGAAAAAACTACGTGTCGATTTTATATTTGGGATAATTGCCTTAAGCTATTTTATAGTTTTGGGCTTTCTCTTAAGTTTAAATGTAAGTCAAAATGTTTTAATCGACTTTAAATATCAAGAAAGCTCCTTTAAAAAAACTGCCGCATTCCTTTCGGATAAAAACATTGAACTAGGTACAAATCTCACAGCAGATCATGTTATCCAATTGTCCAACCAAGCCGATTTGATATACGACTACATTGAGTCCATTAAAATTATGATTGTTCAAGAGCAATATAATTGTACTAAAGAAGAAGCAGTTCAAATTTACAATTCAGGAAAAATGATTCGAACCAAGGAAAACTTTGTGCAATTCTTATTGCCCGAAAACAATCCTCACTCACCATTGCCTAAATTAAAAGCTGAACTTGAAGTATTTAACCGTTTATATCAAAATATTTTTACGGATAGTATCAACCAGACTACAATGCCCAACATTTTATTTTCTACGGACAATAGGGTTGTTGGTTATGAAAACCATATAGTTTCTTGGGAAAGCTATCATTTTAAGGATGCTTTACAATCTCCAGCCTTAAATACATTATCGTTATGGCAATACAACGTTCGCTTAGCCGAGAATAAAGCCCTATCCACATTAGTTTTAAACCCTAAAAATAACTAGTCATGAAAAAAAGCATTTATATATTTGGCATGGTTTGCCTTTCAATAATACTAATGGGCACCATTTTTAAAGCTTCTCATCTGCCTGGAGCAAGTATTTTAATAACGATAGGACTAAGCTCTATTGCATTCCTATTTTTACCTTTTGCACTGGGCCTTTTACTAAAAGCAAGCGACGACAAATCACTTAAATTTGTATACTACGCTGCATTTATTTCATTTTCAGTGGATTTTACAGGCATGCTATTCAAAATATTACATTGGCCGGGTGCTGAGTGGCTTATGGTAATTGGCATACCCCTACCCTTTGTATTATTTTTGCCAGCCTATATTTCATACCATAATAAACGAAAGCTAAAAACAGACATGAGCTTCTTTGGCATAATACTTTTTATGATTTATTTAGGCGTATTCTCAACGCTATTAGCACTAAACGCAAGTTATACTGTTTTTAAAAGCTATGCTCATTCAGCAAGTTCAATTTCAGAAACCAATAGCTTTTTAAGCTATGACTTAAAACAAGGCGAAAAAACACGTTCTTCAGCATCGTCCTTACAATTAGTTAAGCAAATTGAAACATTGAAACAACAATTGGCAATTTCTGCAAATACTGAAAACAGTCAATTTATATACCCTGATGGTTCTTTTTCTTATGAAACCATTTATAGTAAGGATAAGGTATTAAACCTTGAACAATATAACTTAGCAGGTTTAAATGATCTTAATAAAGAATTGGTTATATATTACAATACTTTAAATAAACTGAAAAAAAACAACGAATGCATAAGGCTTTTTGAAGAAATTGAAGCATATAGAATACCAAAATATGAGGCCGACGAACCTTTATTAACTAAATTACCATTAATAACCGCCTTAAATGTTTTAACAGATTGGCAAAATAAAATTTTACTAATTGAATATTACAAAACTCATATTTAGCAAGATTTTCCCTTACTAATTCAAAATTAAACCAGTCCAATAATCCCTAGGACTGGTTTTTTTATGCAAAAACAACCAGCCAAATTCCCGAATATCCCAAAAATCCATCCAAATTTCACAAGATATCGCCCAAGCATCACAAATTTTTGGATATTCAATTTGCCTTAAATAACTTTATATACAATTATACTCAGAAAAACATCATGAAAGAAATTGATAATTTACCTGAATTTGAAGAATGGATAAAAAACAACGCACTGCCCCCATCGGTAATTCAAGATTTAGATCTTGAAACTTTTGAATCCGAAATTATAAACCACAAATTTAAAGAATGTCTATTTTTAGGATGTGACCAATATAACAATATTGCAGGTCATATTGCTAGAAATGGAGGTGTGGTAATTCCCGATTTTGATAATTATCTTTTTAAAACTCATCGTAAAAGTTTATACACACCTAAAGAACCTTTTAAGGGTTTTAATATGGATAAAAGCGAAGGCTACAAGCTAACTTACGATTACAAAATATATGATGAATATGTGAATACAGGAATGGAAAATCCACCGTCAATTTTAACAAGTTTAGCTCGTCGACTTCATGACCATAGCATTACCGATGCATTAGAAGAAGAAATTTCGGATAGAAAAGTAGTGGCCATTATGGGAGGCCACTCCATGGAACGCGGCAACCAATACTATTTAGTCTCAGCAAGAAAACTCCAATAATTTCGTTACTCTTGCATTTCAACCAGTCATCCCGAAGCAAGTTCGGGACTCTGATTTTCAATGCTGCGAAAGCCTCATTCTTGGAGCTTTCT
>JAQICC010000375.1 GCA_027858735.1 Salinivirgaceae bacterium | reverse complement strand
ATTTGAAATGGAAATTGCAAGTTACTCATCTGCAATAAAATCTTACGAAAACCTTTTTGAAAGCATTGATGCTATCTAATATTGAAGGATCACCTAAGTCAAAAGCTTCATCAATGCTTTCAAAAAGGTTTTCGTAAGATTTTAATGCAGATGAGTCACTTGCAATTTCCATTTCAAATCCTTTCGCCTCAATTATGTTTTGATCCAGAGTATCGGTTTGGTTAATTATTGCGTCCATGGCATTAAAAAGAGCCGTGTAGTCTTTGGGAAGAGTATCTGAGCTGGTATCGAAAAACATATTCTCAACTTTAAGTTCTTCCCCAACTCTTTTTCCAGAAATTATTAACGGAGACATGTAAATATTTTGATGCAATTCGTAAAAATTTTGTTGATTTGGTACAAAAATATCAATATTCTTTGGTACGTAGTTTTTGGCCTCAATTATCATTTTATAGCTTTTACCAGGAGGAAAAATCATAAGGAAGTTTCCGGTCACAGGGTTAGGATTATAAATGTATTTTTGCTTTTGACCTGTTTCTAAATCAACGACTCTAATTTTTGTATTTCTTAGTTCATTTATATCACCAAGTGAAATGTTTCCTTTAACTAAGGTTAATGGAATGTTAAGGTTCATTTTAATTTCAAATAGATCATGATTATTGTATTTGTTACCATACGAACTTGAGAAGTAGGCGGTATTTCCATTGGCAGAAAGAACGAAGTAGGTATCATCACCCGTTGTGTTTATCGGAAAGCCCATATTTTCAGGGAGTAATAAATTATTTTGATCATTTAAAATGACCGAGAAAATGTCAAAGCCGCCTATGGTGTTGTGCCCTTTAGAACTATAGTAAAAAAGGTTGCCAGCTGGGTGAATGAATGGGGCATTTTCGTCATAAACCGTATTAATTGGTTCTCTAAGATTAATTGGTTCACTCCACGTATTATTGGTTAGTTTTTGACTTTTATAAATATCAGCTCCTCCTACGCCTCCAGGCCTATCACTAGCAAACCATATCGTAGTACCGTCATGGGAAATTGTAATTTTCCCTTCCCAATATTTTGAGTTAATTGGTTCAGGTAATAGTTCCAACTCTAAACTTGCTTTCCCTTTGTACCTGGCATAATAAATATCCTGATTATCCTGATTATACGCATTAATATAGATAAACTCTCCATCTGGAGACATGCCTGCAATTGAAACGTCATGTTCTGAGTTAATTCCTCTAAGTTTAATTTCTTTTGGCTTCGACCACATTCCATCTTCCGAAACAGAAAGGTAAATATGATCAACAGTATCAGGATTTTTAGTTGCGGCAAGTTCCTCATCTGTATAAAACGTACTTTTGGTAAAAAACAATATGCTATCATCTGTTGATACATAGGGAGCAAATTCTGAATTAACACTATTTATCGGCCAGCCAAGGTTTTTTATTGATAAATTTATAGTGTCTTTGGTTATTTCGATTGCATTTTCACATATTTCGATCATTCGCATACAGTAACCTGAAAATTCATCATTATAGCCTTCGAGTTTAAGGTATTGTTTATAATGATACAATGCCTTATCAAACGAATAAATTTTATGATTCAAATCTCCTAAATCGCGGTGGATTATCGAAGGTAATAATTCACGACCTTCTTCAATTGCCTTTGATAGGTAGGGTATTGCTTTTGATTTATTGTATCTGGTATTTAGATAGCATGCTCCAACATAATAGTTAAATTCAAAATTGTTGGGATATTTTTCAATTAAACCGAGAAACAATTGTTTTGCAACAATAAAATCTTCATTGTTAAAAGCAGAAATGGCTTTCTTAACGGTGCTTTTGTCTTCCTTATTATCAATATTTTGTGCAAAAGCATTTTCGATAAAGAAAAAACATAAAAACACAACAATAATATATTTAATACTCCAATTCCCCATTGTATATTAAATATACTTAATTCTTTTTAAGAAATGGTAATAAAAAAAATAATTAGCCTTATGCTTTCTTATTTTGACTTTGCATAATTCTGATATTTAAGGATGATTCGGTATGACAATAAAAAGGTAAAAATTAGTAGTGATTTATTGTGTGCTGATTCTTATTTGTTTAATTATGTAACTAAAAGATATACATATTGTTGCCTCCTGAATCATAACTCAAACCTGCTTGTTAATTCAGTGGAGCCCCCATAAATGAATAGATTTATTGTTATTGGGTATATTAAAAAAACGCAAAATACGTATTGAGATTTGTTAAAAAACTCAGCGTATTTTGCGCATCTTATTTTTATAAAGCTATTTAGCCTCAGCAAGAAAACTCCAATAATTTCGTTACTCTTGCATTTCAACCAGTCATCCCGAAGCAAGTTCGGGACTCTGATTTTCAATGCTGCAAAAGCCTCATTCTTGGAGCTTTCTTATCAGAGACCGAGTTTTCTTGCACGCACTAATTAACACTTTACTTATTTATTCATTTAGAGTAGTTAAAAGAAAAGTCGGTTTTATTTGACGATGCAACAATCTTGTAACTACCTGGTTTTGCTGTTGAAAAATCGAATACCTTTTTAATGCTGGCATCATTTTCAGAAACAGAACTTAGTTCAGTACCATTTTCATTAATAACTCGTAGAGAATAAGTTAGCTTATCTGTATTGTTTAGCTTAAGAGTAGCTTTTTCGCCATTAATTGTAAATTCAGGTTGAACAGTTTCTTCATAAAACACCTTAATTTTACCCTTTACAATCTCAAATTCACGGGTTTTTACATTGTTTTTCGATTTTACTTTTAAAACATACTCACCATCTTCAAGGTTTGAAAAGTCGAATATTTTCGCAAAACTTTCAGGGTTTTTCAAAACATTATCGTAGTAAACACTTTCTTTACTATCACTTTCAATAGTTATGGAATGTTTGCCTTCACCCAAATCAAATATACTTACCGCTGCATGCTTATTACTTTGCAAGGCTTGTATATATAGTTTTGCTGTGTTTTCAGGTTTTTTGCCATCTCTAGCCGATGTAATAATAGGCAATAAAAGTAGTGTGCCTAGCAACATTCCAAATAATGCTACAAGAGCCCTTGATCTAATCAAGTTCATCTCTGTTTTTGTTACTTTTTTAATAATCATAATTTTTAGTATTATTCACTACCAAAATTACGCTTGAACATAAGATCTTGTTATTCAATTAGTCCAATAAGTTTATGCTTGTCGTTTGCGTAAAGAAAAATTATAAAAATGTAACTATCACATAATCAGAACATGTAAGCTTATGCAAATCGTTTGCATAAAATAATAATAATTTTCTAGATATTTGTATGGCTTATTTTATAAAGAATTGTACTGTAATCGTTTGCGGTTATTTGCAGCTATGCAAACGCAATCGTTTGAAAGGTGATATGTTGGAATCGAAATGATAATAATGAGATTTTACGGCCTTTTAAAAATATTCAATTAAGAAGAAATTGAGATATAGTATACTCTATGTTTAATCGCTAAATCAATACCTTTGGAATTCCCCCTCTGGCTGTCGCCATCTCCCCAAGGGGAGAACTTATCCAAAGAAGGAAAGTCATTTATTTGAGAAAAGGACAGTTTTTAAATATCTAACTATAGGCACTCAAGGAATTAAAAATTCCCCACTTCTTAATAATCCTTCTCCTGTTGTTTAATCAGTTCTTTAGTTGAAAGTAAACCGCAAGCGGCAAAAATATCCATACCACGCGACGCACGTATAGTGGTTAGTACACCTTTTTTATTTAAAGCTTCTTTAAATTCTTGAAGGGTTTCATCATCAGTGCCCACTAAAGGAGAATCGGGGATAGGGTGAAAGCGGATTAAATTCATACGGCATTTTATACCATTCAGCAATTTGGCCAATTCTTTAACATGGGCGGGTGTGTCATTTACCCCTTTAAACATTATATATTCGAACGACACACGGCGTTGCAAACCAAAATCGAAGGCCTTTATTTCTTTAATAACATCTTTAATAGCGTAAACTTGTTCAATGGGCATAAGGTTTTTGCGTTCTTCATCGAAAGGGGTGTGCATACTTATGGCTAAATGGCATTTACTATTTTCTAAAAACCGTTTCATGGCTGGAATTATGCCTATGCTTGAAACCGTAATTCTTTTAGGGCTTAAGGCAAAACCCCAATCTTCCGTTAAAATTTCAAGACTTTTAAGTACTTCATCTAAATTATCAAAAGGTTCTCCCATACCCATGTAAACCAGGTTGGTGATATTTGGCCATTCGCCAATACTGCGGTATTGATTTACAATTTCGCCTGCTGTTAAATTATTCTGAAATCCCTGGCGGCCGGTCATGCAAAACAAGCAGCCCATTTTACAGCCCACTTGCGACGAAACACAAACTGTTTTCCTATCTGCATCGGGAATCACGGCTGTTTCAATAAAACTATTGCCTTGCGCCGGGAAAAGGTATTTTTTTGTGCCGTCAACACTTTCCTGAACTTTTAATGGAAGAACACGCCCAAACTGATAATTTGCAGAAAGCAACTCACGGTTTTTCTTCGAGAGATTAGTCATTTCTTCAATATCTAAAATCTCTTTTTGATACAGCCATTGTGCTATTTGCTTTGCTGTAAAAGCGGGTAGATTGAGCTCTGTGCAAACTTCCTTTAGTTCGTTAAGTGTTTTTCCGAAAAGATTCTGTTTCATTGTTGTATTATTTCAGGCAAAGATTGCTAAGTATTTCTCAAAGATCGCAAAACTCAATGGTAATAATATAAGCTTTGCGTGGAACATTTAAAAATAGATTTCCGTAATTATATTCCCAAATGGTATGCCTTTACAAATTAATAAATTGCGAACATCAACCACCATTTCGGCACTGCCGCAAAGATAGTAATTAATATCTGTGGGTAAGTGGGTATATTCTTTAAGATATTTAGTAAGCCTGCTATTGTAGAATCCTTCACCAGCATATTGTGAGCTGCACTTTATATAATCGGGGAGTTGTTTAAATTCATTGCTGAAGTAAAAATCATCAATCGCCCGGCCACCTTGAATAAGTTTTAAAGGCCGTTGCCCACTTTTTAACATGCTGTAAAATGGTGCAATACCGGTTCCGGTTGCAATCCACCAGGATGGTTCATTGTTAAAAATGAATTTACCTTGAACAGGGGTAATCCATACAGAATCTCCCAATTTTGTATCTGCCAAAGGGGGTGTAAGTTTACCATCGCTCTTTACATTAAAAAGGATAGCTATATTTTTGTTTGCAGGAGAACTGCAAATGCTGTAAAGTCTGGGAGGCAGATCAAGGTTATTTGTTAATCCGATTATTTGGCCGGGTATAAAGTTAAAAGTGCGCTTAAATTCAATTAGAAATACATTTGGGGTAATTTCCTGTTTATTTAAAATTGAAACTTTTTGTAAGTCCATAAAATTGTTTTGTTGTGGAACAACCATTTTTTAATATGGTTCAACTAGTTTTACCAAACTACGGTATACCAGCTTTCATCGGCACCGTTTTGTCGGTTGGGTCTGTCGGTATCAAGAATAGTTTGAGGAAAATTTGACCTTCAAGGACGAAAACGACGGGCGATAGCTGTAATTAGGCCACGATCAAATTCGCAAGGGTAAGGATTTTACAATGCATTAAAGCGTTCTTTTCACATTCATTGAAGTTCACTAATTTATAAAACCCAATTTCACCGTTTCGGTGGTTCATTTGGTAGGCTTTATCAATACTATTTAATGCATCTTCAAGAGTCTCAATATTATTTGGGAATTTAGCATTGGCAGGTATAGCTTTACCAATCTCGAAGAGTGTATTGTCGCCAAATTTTCTAGAAATATCGGCAAAAGCATTTAGCCAATTTACTTGAGAATACCATTCGCCAGGTATAGCATTTTCTATGCCATGCATTTTTAGAATTTTAATAGCATGCTCTGTTAAATACTCTGGAAATGCATTGATTATGGTTGCGACAGTTTCTCCATTAACTTCGACATTTCGATCGAATGCTTTATACTGATCCATGCTATTATTCTTAGGTTGAATACATTGAATATCTTACTTGATGTTTGGACAAAACAATCTGTTATGATAGTTAAAACAACAACAAATTTTAGCATTTGTTTATTTTAGTAACAATTAATTAAAGGGCTTCCCGAAACATGTTTTTAAAAGTGTCTCCTATAGGGATATAAATGTCAGAAATTTTAATGCGATTACGCTCAATAGCCTCAATTTTATTTAATTGTACAGCCCACGATTTATGAACTTGAATAAACTGATCTTGCGGCAATTGATCCAGTATTTTTTTAAAGCTAAGCTTGGTCATTATTTTTCGATTGGGAAGCACAATACGTAAGTATTCTTTCATTCCTTCAATATATAAAATATCTGCAATTAAAACGTTTTCGAGTCGATGCTCTGATTTTATAAATATTTGGGTGGGTTGAGTCTCCACCGAAGCTGATTTCACTTTTTTATCATCAATTACTTTATTTACGGCCTTTAAAAACCGATCAAAACCAAAAGGTTTAAGCAAATAATCAAATACGCAAAGTTCGTATCCTTTTAAGGCATATTCGGCATAAGCCGATGTAATAATAATATATGGTTTTATACTAAGGGCTTCAAGCATTTGAATACCGGTAAGTTGTTTCATTTGGATGTCGAGAAAAACAATGTCAACACTATTGTTTTGAATGAATTGCATACCGTCAATAGCATTATCAAAACTTTGCTTTAGGTGTAGGCTCGACATTTTAGAAATAAACCCTTCGAGTTTTTCAGTAGCGAGAGGTTCGTCTTCAATTATTATGCAAGAGAGATTCAATTTAGTTCAAGTTTTAATTCAACATTAAATATATTGTTTTCTTTCGAAATTTTGAGTTCATGTTTATGGGGGTAAATAAGTTCAAGTCTTCGTTTTACATTTTCAAGACCAACACCGCCAGAGTTTATGTTTAATGCATTGCTATCACTGTATTTATTGGTGCATTTAAAAATTAACATTGAATCATTACAATTTAAATCAATTACAATTCGGGGCTCTTGTCCATTATTTACAGCGTACTTAAAAGCATTTTCAATAAATGGTAAAAGTAGCATTGGAGCAATTTTTTGGCTACAGTTTTCAGGCACTGTTGTATTTATAAAATCAGGGTCGGGGATACGCAATTTTTGCAGGTTAATATAATGCTTAATGTACTCCAACTCTTTGCTAAGAGCAACCCTTTCGGTATTGGTGTCATATATCATATACCTGAGCATATCCGATAAGGTAATTAATGAACGCGAAGCATCATCGGGTGATTTATGAATAAGCGTGTCGATGTTATTCAACGTGTTAAATAAAAAATGGGGATTTATTTGTGATTTAAGCAGTTCTAACTCGTTTTTAGCGTTTCTAGTTTCCAGTTCGGCTTTAATTTTTATGTTATCAACCCAATTTTCAAATCCTTTTACAAGACTTCCGCATTGGGCAATTATAAAGGTGCCTACTATATGGGGTCCCATTTCTGATATATTAAAAATGCTTAATTGAGGTAAAAATATTTTATGAATCGGAACAAAAATAAAAGAGACAACAACCCCAGTAAGTATTGAATATAGTAAGTATTTAACAAAAAAAGCCTGTTCGAAAAACTTAATAAAGTAAAAGTAGAACAAGTAAAAAACACTCACGGCCCAAAATATATTTATTACAATATGTGGTAGTCGGTTAAAAGTATCGAGTATCGTATATTGGCTATACATAAAGGTAATGGTAAAGCTGGTAAACACTATCCAGAAAATGGAGTGTATGAGTATTTTAAACGATAGTTTCATCAAGTATTTGTCTAGTATTCAGGTTTTATATTTTTTTTATGGCTTGCTTGCGACAGGCTATGCGAAGTTCGGAATTTATTATTGCCTAGCTTACAACATGCACTTAGCTGTTTTATTCACCAGTTCAACCGCTGTGATGCCTGTTTTGTGTTACTTGTGTAAATATATTAAAATACTGCTTTGAAAGTGCCCGAAACTATTTAATTGATTACAAAAGCTATTTTACCTTGAAAAGCTTAAAATAGCACTGAATCTAAACCAGTGAAGCGCTTGTAGCAACTAATTAGCCCGAATTTAGTTTTAAGCTATTGTTGTTCATTTGTACTTTCTATACCTTTTTTAGCATAGACTTTACAACCATTTTATGAAACGGTTTTATAAATGCAAAATATACCTTTCCCCATTTGTTGTTAAACTTAACACTTGTTGTTAGGTATATTTCAGAATGCTGTCCTGTTTTTTTATACAAGGATACTCTATAGTACAAATGTTTATCATTTTCACCTATTACTATTTCATTTTTATTCCTGTAGAGTATTGGCACTTTTCGCTTTCCTGAACTTAACCCAAATGGTTTTACTACCAAATAATGCCTAATTTTTAAAAGTATTTTAATCCAGCTAGGCAATGTGAGTATTTTAGATGTAATCTCGTCAATTGAGCAATTTGACTCCTTTTTTATCATATAGGAATCAAAATAATCAATTGTATCCATATCTTTATTTATCAACGAATTCTTTGGAAATTCACTGTATTTATTAATTTTTAAAAACATAAACGATCTAAATAATTGTTTGTGCAGGGCTGGCTTTCTGCATGACTTGCAACAGGGTAACAACACTATTTTATTTTCTTGCTTCGTATAAAGTTTTGTATTGCCATAAAAACAGCATGTGGTAGCATAAAAAAGGTCATTCCAGAAAGGGGTATCATATAGCAGCCAACAAGTACAACTATTAAGTAGGAAATTGTAAAACTGTGTGGTAGAATTTTGTTCTTTCGTTCAAAAGAATGAACCAATAATCCAATGGGAATAAGTAAAATTCCGAAATAGAAAAACCAAAAGGCTGTGCCCGACTCAAAATCGGTAACACCAACTCTGGCAGGTAATTCATTTACACCTTTACTGATGTTAAAAAAGTAAGATTCGGTGAATTTTCGAAACTGTAAGCCAAAACCGTCTGGTGAAAATGCCAGTTGCGTATGCATTAAACTCAATAATAGGAGTGTTATTCCGTTTGTGAAATTTTTAAAAATCTTCATTGGTTAGATGTTTTATTTAAATAGTTAAATGGTTGATTTTGTTTAAGTACATAAATACATGCGAGTAATACAATTGCATGAAAAAATAGACCGATGTAGGCTTGAGGTTCCTTTAAAACATAAACTATTAGTAGTGAAAATAGGGTACCTATAATATTGGCTGCAAGGGTTAATTTTAGCAACCAAAGGTTTAGCAATTTACTTGCTGCAATATTTAAAAAGGCCAAAAAAACAAGCGATAATCCTGTACCAAAAAACCACATTCCATCTGGAGTTAAGAATTTATAGAACACTGGAGTTAGCGCTGAGTGAATAAACCCAAGCATTAGTAAATAAGATGATTTACGGTAGAAAGAAATAGTTTTGGTCAATTCCATTTTTTAATTTGGTGTAAAGAAATTAATATGTAATTGTACCCTTCTATGCGAGCTCGACTATAAATAATTGCCCCCTCGCTTGAGGGTTTCAAAATGTTATTTCTTTATTAAAATATATATGAATACAGCAGCAGGGAGTGCACACATGAATAGGATAATAGCAGCTTGTGGCATAGGAGCCTTCCAGCAAACGAATTCTGTAATTATTCGAATAATGTATAAAGAAGCAAACAGTATCATTAAACTATTTTTTAAGGCACTGTTAACAAGCTTTTTTGCTTGAAATGTTAACATATATGCTGAAATTCCCAGGAATGCTATAATGGCATAGTGGTATGTAATAAAAATATTTCGCATTTCGCTATGCATTTCTTTTAGAGACTGTTCCCATTCTGGCATAAAGGGAAATGCAAGATGGAAAAGTGTAAATATTATGGTGATAACACCGGTGATTTTAAGCAATATTATTTTGTTCATAATTAGTAGGTTTAACTTAGCTGCTTTGCTATTTTTTTCATCATGGTTTTTATAATAATTTTATGAAAGGGCTTTACTACTGCAAAATACATTGTGCCAACATTGTTTTTAATATTTACAATGGTTGAGGCTTGAATGGTTTTTTTATTACCATTTTCAAATATTGCAATCGAGAAATAAGCGTTTAAATGTGCATCGTCAGCAAACATTAATACCTCGTTTGCGTTAATCTCCTTAACGTCGAAAAAAGCGACTTTGCCTCCCTTTGAAATCTTAGGTCTTTCTTCCATAAAGGGACGATTGTCAGGTGGTGATTTAAGCTTAAATGGTATTACCAGCCAATTCCTAAGGCGGAATAAGGCATCGACCCATCCTTTTGTGAAAACCTGAAAACAATCACAAACAGTTTCATCTAGGCTAAGGGTTTTATTGCTATTGAATGTTACAGTATAGCACTCTGTAAAGTTTGCATTATCAGCTTCTTTTTTAACAAGTGAATTATTAAGAATTGGGATTAGTTGTACTTGCATAGTTGAGCATTTTTATTCAAAGATTAAACACAATTGTATGCTGTGCAAAAAAAGTCAACCAACACATGAAAATCGTCAACAAACGGCCTTATTGAGAATTATTTTTGATTTGTAAAACAGGAAAAATAAAGCATGTAAATTGCAACCCTTACAAAATCAGATAGATGCGACAAGACCGAAATTATTGTTAAAAAACAACCAATGCTTCTTTTGCTTATATTTAGTATAGTGTAAGATTAATGACGTATTAGTAAGCAATAGAAAGAGAATTAAAGTAAATTTGGTTTAATAATTTTTTTTAAGTTTTTGGATAATACCTTTTAAGTTAAGGTATTAATAAGGAGATAACTTTAAATATTTAGTTATGGCAGCAAGTAAACCAAAAGTTATTAAGAATTACGACAAGCTTGATAAAGCTCAGGAAGAACAGCTTAAGCTGATTTATCCGGAAGGGTTTAGTGAGTTTTTATTTGAGTTTACCAACCATAAAGGTGAATTGGTTAGTGCACTTCCATTTGAAACCGAAGACAAAATTTATATGATTCGCATGTCGAGAACTAAGGCTGATGAAATAGTAAGCCTTGACGATGATTTTGATGATGAAGGTATGCTAAAACTGCATATTAAAGAAGAATATCAGGAAAAACATGCCGATGTAGATTATCTATCAGATAATGAAAATTATGAGGAATAAATCATTATTAGGTCTATTTAAGAAAGCTGTTTTTTGAACCTTTCAATTTAACCGTGTACCGTGGGTAAATTTTAAACTCACAAACCATGATTATTAAAAATGCTAAATCCTTTTCTGGTTTACTTGTTTTCATAATTTCTTTAACTGTTTATTTGTTAACGCTAGAACCTACTAACAGCTTTTGGGATTGCTCTGAATTTATAGCATGTGCCTATGGGCTTGAAGTTGGACATGCACCTGGAGCCCCTGTTTTTATGCTCTTAGGTAGGTTGTTTGGGTTGTTGGCTACAGACCCTTCACATGTTGCTTTAATGATAAATGGCCTTTCAGCAGTTAGTAGTGCATTAACCGTAATGATTTTGTTTTTTACCATTTGCTGGTTTGCCGAGCGCATGCAGATCAAAAGGGGTAGTGGTAGTCTTATAATAATTGCCTCGGCATTTATAGGAGCACTTACTTATGCTTTTACCGATAGTTTTTGGTTTTCGGCTGTTGAAGCTGAGGTTTATGCTACTTCGTCGCTGTTTACAGCCTTAGTTTTTTGGGCTGTTTTAAAATATGCCGAAGCACCCAAGAACAACATGGCATTTAAATGGATTATTATCATATTTTTTATTTTGGGCTTATCGGTTGGCATTCATTTACTAAACCTTCTTACGCTGCCCGCAATGGCTTTGGTAGTTTATTTCAAACATTATAAACCATCGCTTAAAGGAGTTGTAATTACGCTAGCACTTTCAGGATTTATGCTTGTTACTTTTATTTTTGGAATAATTCCGGGTATTGTTAAACTAGCGGCATTTACCGACCGAGTTTTAGTGAATAGCTTTAGTTTGCCACAATATACAGGGGCTTTATTTTTCGTTGTAGCCCTTTCAGCCTTGCTTTATTTTGCAAATAATTATTTTAAAAGCAAGAAAAAAATATTGCAGCAATTGGCTTTATTGGCATTTACATTTTGGTTAATAGGCTACTCGTCATTTACCATTTTGGTAATTCGTTCAAATCAAAATCCATTTATCGATATAAATAATGTTGAAAATGTTTACGGATTAGTAGACTATCTTAATCGAGAGCAGTATCCGTCGCGGCCTTTGTTTTATGGCAATAACTATAATTCACCCATTGTTGAGACACAAAATCGCTATACCTATAAGTATCATAATGGTACATATTATAAAGATGAACTTAACCCTAAATATATATTCGAAGAGAAAACCTTGTCGTTTTTTCCGCGCATGGCTAGTATGGATAAGCGGCACGTTCAGGCCTATAAAAAATGGGTAAATATCAAGGGCAAACCAGTAAAAGTTACCAACAGAAAAGGGGAGATAGAAACTATTCGTATCCCAACTTTTAAAGAGAACTTGCACTTCTTTGTTAAATATCAGTTAGGGTATATGTATGCTCGATACTTTATGTGGAACTTTGTTGGAAAGCAAAACGACATTCAAGGAACAGGTGAAGTATTGCATGGGAATTGGATTTCAGGAGTTCCGCTTATTGATAATGCTAGGCTAGGTGATCAGGAAAGGCTCCCCGATTATTATAAAAACCATAAGGCTCGAAACACATATTATTTTCTGCCCTTTTTACTAGGTCTTGTGGGGATTTGGGTTCAATATAAACGCGATAAAAATAATTTTTGGGTGAATACAGTTTTGTTTTTCTTTACCGGATTGGCCATTGCTTTTTATTTGAACGAAGTTCCTTTAACTCCTCGCGAGCGTGACTATGTTCATGTTGGATCGTTTTATGTATTCGCTTTATGGATTGGCTTGGGAGCATATGGTATTCTTAACTGGATTGCAAGGAAAGACAAATTTAATTCCATAATTACAGGTATTGCTACTGTATTAATAGTTCTGGCTCTTCCATTAAATATATTGCTAGAAAATTGGGACGATCATAACCGAAGTAATCGTTATACAGCCAATGCTTTTGGTAAAAATATGCTGGCATCGTGCGAACAGAATGCTATTTTATTTACCACGGCCGATAACGATACCTATCCGCTTTGGTATTTACAAGAAGTTGAAAAATATAGGCCCGATATTCGAAATGTGTTGCTTACTTTTTTACCCGTTGATTGGTATGCGGATCAATTGCATCAGCAGCAAGGTAAAAAGGGGAGTGTACCCATTTCTTTTAAAGGCAAAGAGCTGTTGATGAGCGAAAATCAGTATTTTCCAATTCTGAACCGTATTGACAGTTTTATTGATGTTAGGCAAGTGGTTGATTTTGTAAAAAGCGATAGCGGAAAAGCAAAAGTAAAGTTATCTGACCATAGTTTAACCAACTTTATTCCCGGCAAAAAAATGGAAATTAAGGTTAATGCCGAGAATTTTTTAAAAGCGTGTAAATACATGAAGGGGGCTGGGTTAAAAGCTCCAGAATCGATAAAGTTTACCATAAATAAAACCTACTTGGGACGCAGCGAATTGTTAATCCTCGATATTTTAGCAAGCAATAATTGGGAACGACCTTTGTATTTTATTTATCCACATTTGGTCGAAGAACTTGGTTTGGGTGAGTATTTGCATCGCGAGGGCATGCTTTATCGTTTTATGCCTTTTAAACAAGATGAAATAGCTGCTTTTGCCAAGGAGCGCAGTTTGCATCAGTACAACTTAATTATGAATGAGTTTAACTGGGGTAATATACAAAATGACAAGGTATATTTAGATAACTCAAATGTGCAAAATGTGAACTCTTTTCGCATTAGGCAAATATTTATTGAAACAGCTAATCTATTAACAGTTGCAGGTGAGAAGGGAAAAGCTGTTGAGGTTTTGGATAAAGCACAATACCTGTTACCACCTAACAGAATACCCTATTCGTGGTTTATAACCGAAATGGTAAAAAGTTACCAAACAGCAGGGCAAATTGAAAAAGCAATTGAACTATCTAACAAAATTGAAGGTGAAATGCAGCAACGCTATCAATTTAGTAAAGGTTTTAAAGGAAGCGATAGGAATAGTTATGTAGCTCAGGAAACTCTTTATATAATGCAGCAACTGGCAGAATTGAAGAATTAAAAAATGAATCAAAGGAAAAGCCACAGATTCACAGAAATTAAAATAATTAATCTGTGAATCTGTGGCTTTTCAATGTTTTAGTAAATTAAACTTGAATCGGCCAATTGAAAATTTAAAGTATCAAGGTGCTGATGAGCAAATGTTGAATCGGCAGTTTGAATATAAATATTGTTTTGGTTCATGTGTTTTATACCCATAAATGAAATTAGCAAAACGGCTGCAATACTTATTTTCCAGGCTAAATTTGTTTTTCCTACTATAGAAGTAAAGGGTGGAATAAAACTATTTTGTTTAAGTTTAGTAGTGGCTGAATTTACCAACATTTGATTGTGTAAATAATTAAAAATCGCTTCCGATGGTTTGGTATTTAATTTATCATTTTGTAGTTGGCTTTCTAATATACTGTCAAAGTTATCCATAATTCAAAATTTTAACTGGTTGGTGTTGAACTTAATTGTTGCTGTAATTTTTTTCGTGCATAAAACAAGCGAGATTTAACGGTTCCCTTAGGAAGTTCCATAATTTCGCTAATTTCATCAATAGTAAAACCTTCTCTATATTTTAATAGAAATGCTGTTTTATGACTATCGTCCATTTTATTTAGTTCGGAGAAAATAAGATCAATATTTTTATCTTTTTCTTCTGAAGGTTTATCATCACAGATAAACCTATCGGGGTTTTCTTCAGAATTAACTATTGAACGAACTTGCCGGCTTCGGTATTCGTTTTTGCACATATTATGGGCAATGCTAAAAACCCAGGTCGAGAATGGTCTTTTTGAATCGTAATAATGAGGTTTTTGAATAACTTTCAAAAACAAATCCTGCATAAAATCTTCGGCAACTTGATGTTCGTGACCAAGCATACGATAAAAATAGTAATACAAACGCTGATTATACCTAAAATACAGTTCGTCAAAAGCCTTGCAATCACCATTTTGAATGGCTTGCATAAGCTTTTCATCTGTAAAGCTTTTGAAGTCAGTTTTTAAGATATTTAGCATGCGGCTTTCGATGGTTTTATAATGGACACAACCACTAAGGCAAATCCTAAAAGAATTACAATAGGTGAAAGTGTCATTATTACAAATTCAATAGGTACTACAGCCATTAGCAAATATCCTGAAAATAATGTACTCAGTGCTGTAATGAAAATCTTCTTGTTTATTAAAGATTGATTGGTCATGACTTTTTATTTGGTCAGTACACCTAAGTTTTAAAAGGTTCAATTTAAAGTAAAAATAGTTGTGTTTTTTGAAGATCCAGTTAATTTTAGAGCCTTTAACTTAACTTTAACATGCTTACGGTAAACAGGTTATTGACTTTGAAAAAGATATTGAAAAATAGTTGGTTTTTAATCAAAAGAAATCCTCGAGGCTCAGCCTCGGGGTTCTTCTTGCTCTCTCCTGAAACTTAGCCAATCTTTATACAAAAATTCATGAATTTTATTAACGCTGACACGTCCGCTATGCGGACGAATGTCAGGTTAATTTAGGTTTTTATATTCCAATGGAAGAATAAAAATTGCTTATTTCAACAAAATCATATTCTTGAATTAACCTTTTAGCGTCTGTAAGACTCCGATAAAATCGGAGCAGGCTATGAAAGCGTTAATAAACGAGAAGTCAGTAAAAATAATCATAAGTGTATTCATTGTCGGACAAGAGTAGTAAGTCTATTTACGAACTTTTTGTGGAATTGAGAATAAAACTTTTCTTTATTGCTAAACAAAAAAAGCCCCATGCCGGAAGAGAGATGGAGCATGATTGGGGGCGAACGAATTTTTTAGGTGAGATGAGATTAGGATTCTCATCATAAAACTGCCAGACACGAATTTGTTTTCTAATTAAGATGCCAAACTAAACAATCCCCCGGATTTCAAGAAATTAATTGTGTTTTGGCATTGTTTTATAATTTGAAATTAACCTGGTAAAGGTATTCTTTAATGGATAACTGGATAGTAGGTAAAGTATCCAAATGTAGTAGGGTAAACCCTGCTTAAAATAGAATAATGGTTTAGTAAATGGCATAAATATAATTCATATAAATATAGCAGAATAATAATAAATGGTTTGAATTAGTCTAATAATCAGTATATTAAATAATACTCTCTTACTATTTTGTAGTGCAAAATACAGTAAAAGGAGTTGTAATTCCGAACTAGTGCATTTTAGCCAGAGAAAACTCAGATTTAGAAGATTATCATTTTAATAAATTTCACTGGTTTTTTAAAACGGCATCAATAAATCGCTTCATACCTTCTTCAATCTCCATTGAAGCCAGAGATATTCGAACATGGTTTGGTGTCCCAAAAGCCTCTCCTGGAATTACAACTACACCATTTTCTTTTTGAGCAGTTTTTACGCAGAATTCTTTAACTGAACCTGAGATTAGCGCGTCTACTTTTGGAAAAATATAGAAACTACCTCGAGGCAAAATATAGGGTATTTTAGCCTTTTTAAGTGCAGTCACCGCTACATCTCTATTTCTTTTTAGAATAAAGTTGTATTGTTGAATACGATTTACAGTTTCACCATTTACAACAGGAAGAGCAGCATACTGATTTGCCGTTGGTGGACAGCTTAAAACAACCGCATTTGTAGATGTAATGGCCTGAGCCAATTTTTCGTTTTGTGTTATTACCCATCCCACTCGCAAGCCTGCTGCAGCGGCACTTTTCGATATTCCATCGAATACTATTGTTCTACTAAAATACTTTGAAAAACTGTGATATGGTTCTCCATCGTAAACAAGTTTTCCATATATTTCATCAGATATTACATATCCATCATTTAGTTTTGTATCAAACAATTGACCTAACGCTCTTTGCTCATTGTTGGTAAATACTCTACCTGTAGGATTCGATGGTGAATTTAAAATCACAATATCATCATTCTGTAACTGGGCTTCCAGGTTCTTTGTATCAATACCAAAATTGCTTGTGAGCTTATAAGTTTCAACATTTAAACCAAATTCGGGCGGAATTTTTTTATATATGCCAAAATTAATTTCAGGAATAAGTACTCGTTTTGCCCCAAGTTTTGCAAGGGTTTTAAGGGTCGCGTACATGGCATTCTGAACTCCTATAGTAATTACAACATTGTTTAGCGAGTAAATAAAACCATCTTCTTTTTTCTGTTTTTGAGCAATAGCCTCCCGCAATTCAGGCAACCCTGCATTTTGCGAATAATTTAGTCCATCATTTTTTAATGCAGCCCGCATTGCTTCCAATATTTTTTCGTCAACATCAAAATCTTTAAGCTCACCCAATCCTAAACTAATGGAAGTAGGATGCTTTGCCATGTTTACCTGACGAATTGCCGGAAGGGGAAAATTGGTATTTGCTAAACACTCATCAATATTTGCCATATTTTATTTTGCTATAATAGGGAACAAAAATATATAACCCTCGGCAGAAATATACAAATTGCTTGAATAAATATTTGGTTTTACTCCTTAATCGCAACAATATTTCCGAAGTAACTTATAAAAGCCCGATGGTTGCTGGTTACCGATAATGTTGCAAATCCACTATACGATATTGACAATATGAAATTATAAGTATCAGTACTGCTTTTTACCGAAAAGGAAACTATCAAATTGAGTTTTGTGCTATCTTTTTCTAGCTTATAATCGATAAGTTTTTCCTCAAATTTTATACCTCCTTCCGTTCCACCATAGCCTGCAATATAGGCTCTGCCAAAAAATGGCAAGTACGAAATTGCCGAATCTTTATGAATAGTTAAATCGGCATTATGTGTAGTTAAATCAATTTGCTGACCGCTTGCAGGGTTTGCTTTAGCGGCATTAAATTTATAAGCGTTAGTTGAGATTAAACTGTCTGTTTTTGCAAACAAAAGCGCTCTTTTCTCTATACGTTTATCCTTTCTCGAATGGTCAATTTGAGCATTTAAATTGATTGCGAAAAATAATGCCAATAATAAAATAGTAGTAAGCTGTTTCATAACTGCTTGTTTAATTCTCTATACTCAGGATAATCGTATAAAATTACGGAAAAATCGATTAGGAAATTATATTTTTACATTATATCAGCAGCTATTATTTACACATTATTAAGGTATACAAATAAAAAATCACCAATTATTAGCTCTATTTAACAAGCTAATAATTGGTGATTAAAATGATATATAAAGTTTACTTTAGTCCTTAAAATGGTAAAGAAAAATCACCTCTCCCACATAGGCAGGTTTTTTATTTCCTTCAATTTCAAGTTTTGCTCCAATAACGGCTTTTGTAACCCCTCTCAAATTCACTGCGCTTATTACTCTGGCAACCAATTGTACTTTCTGGTTTACCAATACAGGTTGATTAAATTTAAATTTATCAATACCATAATTAACTTGAAGCTTTAAATTTTCAACCTCAACAATTTGCTGCCATAAATAGGGTAGCAAAGAAAGGGTCAGGTAACCATGTGCAATGGTATCTTTAAATGGCGACTCTATTT
This sequence comes from Salinivirgaceae bacterium, assembly GCA_027858735.1. Classification (GTDB taxonomy): domain Bacteria; phylum Bacteroidota; class Bacteroidia; order Bacteroidales; family SZUA-534; genus GH45. Next base: position 3,188 of record JAQICC010000375.1, on the reverse strand, counting down.
TCGCACGTTCTGGATCGGTATGAATCCATTGATGATCTAAGGTTGCTTCAGCAAATTTATTAATTTGCTCTTGAGTTATAGTGTGTTGTTCAGATACTCCTAGTTCTTTTCCAACATAACTTTCTAAATCTTCAAAACTTGAAATTACAACTTTGCTCATTTTGTATCCTTTTTATTTTAAGTGCACAAAAATAAACTAAATGTGCATTATAAAAAGAAACATTGCAGGATTTTTAATTTCAAGACTATTTACAAATCACTATGCTTTGATTATAATCACCTTACAAAATCAATAAATTTCAAATCATAATCCTTTCATATCTTATAATTCCATAATTTCATCGGAGTAGGTTTGTGCTTTTATTGCTGTAATTACCGCCATGTCAACAATTTCACGTACCGACGCTCCCATTTGAAGCACGTTGATTGGTTTTTTTATTCCTAAAAGAATGGGGCCGATAATATTTGAACCTCCTATTTCCATCATCATTTTATAGGCTATATTTCCAGAGCTTAAATTCGGAAAAATAATGGTATTTACATCCCTATCTCCTAATTTTGAAAAGGGAAACTTCTGCATACGCAACTCTTTATTAAAAGCATAGTTGGCTTGCATTTCTCCATCAAGCAATAAATTGGGATATTCTTTATGCAAATATTCTACCGCTTCTTTTACTCTAATTGGGCTGCCAGCGCGGGTTGACCCAAAGTTTGAGTATGAAACCATGGAAACTACCGGCTCTATATTAAATTTGCGAACTTCATTGGCTGTTAGTAGTGCAGTGTCAATAAGAGTGCGCGTTGAAGGTGTATGATTTATAGTAGTATCAGAAAAAAAGAAGGTGCCTTTTTTATTCATAACCACATACATACCCGCTATGTGTTTTAAACTGTTGTTGGTTCCGCATATTTGTAATGCTGGTCGTAATGCTTCAGAATATTTGGTCGTTTGTCCGGTTAAAAAACCATCAGCATCCCCTGCCTCAACCATCATAGCGCCGAAGTAATGAATATCTTTCACCATATCTCTAGCTTCATACAAATTGGTTCCTTTTCGTTGCCTTTTAGCGAAAAGTATTTGTGCGTATCGCTCCAATCTTTTGGTTTCAATTAAATCATTTACATCAATAATAGGGATATCGCAACTACCCACATAATTTTCACGAATATTGGCTTCGATTTTACCTCGGTTACCTATAAGAATAGGATCAGCAATTCCTTGATTTTTAATCATCTGAACTGCTTTTATCACATTGTAATCTTCGGCATCTGAAATAACAATTGTCTTAAGTTGCTGTTTGGCTCTTGTATAAATGCCATTAGTCAATTTATTATAGGTTCCCATTTTTTTCATTAATTGAACCTTGTAGGCTTCCCAATCAGTAATTGGCTTTCTGGCTACACCACTTTCCATTGCTGCTTTTGCTACAGCGGGAGCAACAAGTGTAATTAATCGTGGATCAAGTGGTTTGGGAATTATATAATCGCGACCAAATTTTAGGTTTTTACTATTGTATGCAGCATTTACGATTTCTGGCACTTCTTGTTTTGCTAATTCAGCTATTGAATATGCCGCTGCTCTTTTCATTTCTTCATTAATGCATGTTGCTGAAACATCTAATGCCCCTCTAAATATAAAGGGGAAGCCCAATACGTTATTTATTTGATTTGGATAATCGGATCGACCGGTTGCAAAAATTATATCATTTCGGGCGGCTTGTGCATCTTCAAAAGAAATTTCAGGAACCGGATTGGCCATGGCAAATACAATAGGGTTTATTGCCATGCTTTTTACCATTTTTTTCGTTAAAACATTCCCTTTTGAAAGTCCTAAAAACAGATCGGCACCCTTTATAACTTCCTCCAGAGTCTCCATATCCGAATCTTGGGCAAAGAAGGTTTTAAATACATTCAAATCGGTTCTTTTTTTTGTAATTAACCCTTTGGAGTCAAGCATGTAAATATTTTCAACCTTTACACCCAAACTTATGTAAAATTTGGCACACATTATTCCACTTGCTCCAGCACCATTAACCACAATCCTAAGTGAATCTAATTTCTTGCCAACAACTTCAGCGGCATTTAGTAAACCGGCTCCCGATATTATTGCTGTACCATGCTGATCGTCATGAAAAACAGGAATATCAAGTTCTTTTTTCAAGGTTTCTTCAATTTCAAAACATTCTGGAGATTTTATATCTTCAAGGTTTATTCCACCAAAAGTTGGAGAAATAGCCTTGACTATCTGAATGAATTTTTTGGGATCTTTTTCATCCACCTCAATGTCGAACACATCAACATCGGCAAAAACTTTAAAAAGCAAACCTTTCCCTTCCATAACCGGCTTTCCAGCTAAGGCTCCAATATCACCTAGTCCTAGTACTGCTGTTCCATTGCTTATTACACCTACCAAATTATTTTTAGCAGTATACTTTCCTGCATTAGCAGGATCTTTCACGATTTCTTTACAAGGTTCAGCTACACCTGGAGAATAGGCTAAAGATAAATCGTACTGGGTACTGTATGCTGTGGTAGGCACTACTTCAATTTTGCCAGGTTTTCCCTGTTCATGATACCTAAGAGCGTCTTCTGTTGTAAATGTTGTCATGTTTAGTAAATTTAAATATTGCTGTGAATTAGTTTAGCAAGTTACTATGTTTCTAGTTATCATAAAATATGGTATGCAACAATGTCCTTTAATATATTTAGTACTACTGTATACTTTGTGGGTGAATTGCAATAATAAGCTTATTTTGCTTTGTTTTTAAGTAAGCAGTAGGCAGTCTACAGTTAGCTTTATGACTGCCGACTGTGGACTACTTTCGGAAATGTATGGTTAGTTTCTGTATAGAAAAAGTTTCTACTAAATTGGTAGTAGAACCATATATTTTACTATTTGGTGTTAAAAAGAATTATTAGTTTTACTAAGCAAACACAAAACTCATGAAACAAATTAACAAATACTCACCACCTACTTTCATACTTATTGGTTTTATTTTAATATTTGCCGTTACCTTAATTGGTTCTACAGTAGAATACTTAATTCACAAGATGCTCATTTTTTATTGTTTTAGGGTTCTCTGATAAATTAAATCCGATTATGATGGAAAAATAGTGTAATTCCAATCAGGCAGAACATCATGATATTTGATATTTATTTTCTCCATTTCTACATCTGAGATTTTTTT
>JAQICC010000280.1 GCA_027858735.1 Salinivirgaceae bacterium | reverse complement strand
ACCATAGATGGGCACAGTCTTACATGAAATATATTTTCACCCAATTGGGTGAAAACGAAATTAGTGTTAATTCGTGTAATTCGTGGCCTCAAAGAATCCGCTTGCGGATTTAAGGAAATGCTAAATTTGGCAGTAGTTTAGTTTAATTTAAAGGATGTATACGTATCAAGAGTTGAATAATTGAGTAAAATCGCCACAGCGTGGCTGCTTAATATAACCTCAGGCATACTCTGGGCTAAATCAAGAAAGACTTTAAGCCAAATATTCAACCCCTGATTTTCATTGTTAATAAAAAAGCGCACAGGTTTTTGTAGATTTTGAATGTCTTTTTAATTGATAATTAGGTTACATAAAAAGACAAAATGAAGCAAAAGTAAGAAGTAATAATTAAATTATGTTCAGTGCTTAGTTCAGGAATAATTAGTAATTTTAACTGATCGAAAAATTAATCAAGCTAAATTGAAAGAATATACAATGATAGTATATAAAGCAATAGCTAGAAAAAGACTAAAATTTATATTTTTTTTTTTGTTGGGAATCTTTTCACTTTCTCAAACTTACTTGCAAGCTCAAGAATCTAGCTTATTTATGCCACGCGAAATAAAAACTGCCTATAAAAATGGAACCCGTTCATTTGATGGTAAGCCAGGAGAAAAATATTGGCAAAATTCTGTAGATTATGAAATAAAAGTTTCTATTGTACCCCATGAGCAATTGATTGTAGGAAATGAAGAAGTAGTTTTTCACAATGAGAGTCCTAATGAAAATAACACTTTAGTAGTTAGGCTTTACGGCGATGTTTATAAAAAAGGATTTATAAGAGGGCGAGAAGTTAATGGGGATGACCTTAATGATGGTGTAGAATTACAAGATATTTCAATAAATGGTAATGTTTACGATCTGCAAAATCAAAAATTGGTAAAACGTGTTGGTACCAATTTGTATATTGAGTTAATAGAACCATTAAAACCCAATTCAAGTTTATTATTTAAAGCGTCATGGAAACAGAAAATTCCTTCGGTTGCAAATTCAAGAATGGGGGTTTATGATACTACATCATTTTTTGTTGGGCAGTGGTATCCTCAAATTTCGGTTTACGATGATATTTTTGGCTGGGATAAACTTGACTATACATTAGTAAACGAGTTTTATAATAATTTAGCAAATTTTAATGTCTAAATAAAGGCACCGAAAGAATATGTTGTATTGGCTACAGGTACATTAATTAATGCTAAAAATATGAAAAAGCTAAGTTTTGGTTTCATAAATAAATGTAATATTTACTATGGAACTTATCTCATTACAAACATAGGGGCTAATTAGTAGAATTAGTGTAAAAAGAATAATAAGTGTATGAAAAAATTAAGTTTTAAAAACAGGATACGGTCAGGTTTCATTTTAGTGATTGTAATTTTAATGGGCACCATATTTTACACCATTTGGCAACTATTGGCTATTAGCCAAAAAATGGAGTTGGTTTACGAACATCCTTATAAAGTAAGCATCGCCATACGCGATATACAAATTGATATGTATAAAATACTGCGATTGGAAGGAAATATACCTTTAGCAGACACAAAAAATAAACTGGATAGTTTGATTGCAAAAATACATGAAAGCGAAAGGTTGTATGCCCAAAACCTCAATGCTATTAAAAACCAATATCTTGGAAATAAATCAGATGTTGACAGTATTTTCGATGCTCTTTCCGAATGGAAATTTACTATAAATGATTTGTACAGGCTCAGGAGAGAAAATAAACAAGACAGTTTGGACTTTAAAATTAAATATAAAAACCATAATAATGTTGACCACATAATTTACCATATAAAAATAATTTCCGATTATGCTTCTAAAAAAGCAGAAACAGCAATGAGATTAGCCCTTCATAAAAAAGATGACACCTTAAATACACTGTATGTTATACTTATAATAGCCACCTTGCTTGTATTGCTGCTATCCTACTTTATATCAAAAAGCATAAGCCAACCCATCAGAAAATTTGTTAGCCAGGCAAATGCCATTTTTACAACACAAAACGAAAAACCCGATTTAAAGTTTAATAACGAAGAAGACCTTTTTGACTATTCCATAAAAGAATTGAGGCTGGCTTATCAAAACATTGAGCAGCAAAACGAAGAAATACGAAGTAATAATGAGCAACTTGATATTTTAAATAATTCGTTAAAAGAAAAGGTTATACATACCGAACAACTTTTTCATAAGGCAATTGCCTTGGCTCCATATCCACTAATGATACATTCAAATGGCGAGGTAATACAATTATCGAATGTTTGGACTGAAATTACAGGATATAAAATTGAAGATATACCAATCATTGAAATGTGGGCGGAAAAAGCCTATGGAAAAAATGACGTGCCAAGCAAAGAGTTTATTTATAAATTATACGAATTAGAAGGCCTACAATACGACGGTGAATGGGAAATAAATTTAAAAAATGGAGAAACTCGTATTTGGGATTTCAGCACAAGTCCTTTGGGCTTAATTGCTAATGGTGAAAAAGCTGTAATAAGTATGGCCATTGATATAACCGAACGCAAGCAGGCCGAGCATCGAATAAAAGAAAGTGAAGAGAAATTTCATGCACTATTTTCAGAAATGGCAGAAGGTGTATACCTCCATGAAATTATTTACAATCAGAAAGGTGAGGCGCTTGATTATAGGATACTAGAAGCGAATACTGCTGCTGAAAAACTGCTCAATATAAAAAGCGAAGATTCAATTGGAAAATTGGCAACCGAACTTTATGGAACTAAAGAAGCTCCCTTTATCGATATTTATAAAAAAGTAGCAGAAACAGGAATAAATATTCAATTTGAAGAATATTTTCAACCCTTAAAAAAACATTTCCATATTTCAGTGTATTCTCCGCAAAAAGGAAAATTCGCAACAATTTTTTCAGACATTACCGAACGTAAACAAGCCGAACAAGCTTTAAAAGAAAGCGAAAAAAAATATAGACTACTATATGAATCTAACCTAATGCCAATATCAATTTTTGATTCTGAAACTTTAAATTTCCTATCAGTAAACAATGCTTTTATTGATAAATATGGATACACAAGAGAAGAATTTCTAAATATGACGATCTTGGAAATTAGATCTGATTCTGAAATAGGAAAATTGGAAGAGTCGGTAAAAATAGCTGATAAAGGTCTTGTAAATGCAGGAGTATTTTTTCATAAAAAGAAAAATGGAGAAATCATGCAAGTTGAAATTATTAGTTGCGATTTAGTTTTCGATGAAAAAAATGCAAAATTAGTTTTTGTCAATGATGTAACTGACAAAATGAAAGCAGAATTAATTATTCAAAAACAAAATGAAGAATTATTAAAACTAAATTCCGACAAAGACCGTCTTTTATCCATTATTGGGCACGACTTAAAAAGTCCGTTTGTTACCATTATTGGTTTTACTGAAATGTTGATAAAAAACATAAGCATTAAAGATATGTCCGAAATTGAAGAATATGCCCATTATATTAATCAAGCAAGCACGAAAGCTTTTAAATTATTAGAAGACCTTTTATCTTGGGCCAAAGCACAATCGGGCAAGGTGTCTTTTTTTCCACAAAAATTGGATTTAAACACGATTTGTAACGATGCAATGAATGCCTTCATGCCGGGAGCCATTAAAAAAAACATAAACATTAATTATTTACCTAACAACGATTTTACTGTTATAGCCGATAGTAATATGCTAAAAACAGTATTGCGTAACCTGATTTCGAACGCCATAAAATTCACCAACCCGGGAGGAACGATTACTATTGATGCAGAACAAAACATATCAAAGGTCACCATTTCAGTCACTGATAATGGAGTTGGAATGACACCCAAAGAGGTGAGTATGCTTTTTGATGTTGCGCAAACCCATTCAACACCCGGCACCGAAAACGAAAAAGGAACAGGTTTAGGATTATTACTTTGCAAGGAATTTGTAGAAAAGCACGGAGGTAAAATTTGGGTTGAAAGTGAAGTGGGGAACCTGCCTACCGATAGGCATGGAAAGGCAGGAGGCAGTAGTTTTATATTTACCTTACCACAGAGAGAATGAGAGAATTGAAAGAATTGGAAACGTGGAATGAGCCAATGAGAAATTCGGACCCTTTATTACGAGCAAGTGCAATTTTGGCTAAAGGCCAATTCGGGTTGAGGTTTAATAGCCATGGCTTAAGCCATGGGTAATTAAGAACAATGCAAAAAGGGCTTTAACCCAATATGTTGTTTTGTTGTATATTAGTAATGTGAAACTGTCAGAAAATCAGATAAATAATGATAAAAAAATATGAAATACCAAAATCTAATTTTAAAAACATTTTTCAAAAAAGCCTGGAAATCTTTTGCCATTCTGACAATTGGAATTGCCCTAACTTTTATGGTTGCTCATTACACTAAAAAAAGTGCCGAAACTCAGGCAAAATATAAATTCGCACTAGTGTGTAATGAAATTAAAACTAAAATTATTTCTCGACTTAATACCCAATCATTGTTATTACAAACCGGTTCTTCATTCATATCAGCATTTGATACCGTTACAAGAGACGATTGGAATTTTTTTGTTGAGAATAGTAAAATTTCTCAAAATATATTGGGCTACCAAGGAATTGGATTTAATATTATTGTTCCTAAAAAAGATATAAAACAGCACATTCAACGTATTCGTAAAGACTATTTTCCTGAATATACAATTCGACCCACCGGCGATAGAGAACTGTATACATCAATAATTTACCTTGAACCTTTTTCAATTAGAAACAAGCGTGCTATAGGTTTTGATACTTATTCAGAACCCATAAGAAGACGTGCAATGGAACATGCCCGCGATTTTAATTTATCCACATTAACCGAAAAGCTTTTGCTCGTTCAGGAAAACCAAATGAACAAACAAGCAGGCGTAATAATGTACACGCCTGTTTATAAAAGAAACTTGCCAACAAACACTATTGACGAACGGAGAAATGCAATTATTGGTTGGGTAAGTTGTCCCTATCGGATGAATAATTTAATGATAAATATTTTAGGGCATTGGGATTTAAATGATAAAAGTAAAATTCATTTAAAAATATACGATAACGATAGCATTTCGCAAAGTTCATTATTATTCGACAGTCAAAGCAATGATACAACAGTGCATAGTGGTTTATGGGAACAAACAATTACAGTTCCGGTTGTGTTTAATAATAAAAAATGGACTTTGCAGTTTTCGCAATCAAACCAGCACTTTTCGTTTTCAGAAAACAAAGGGGCAATAGTTTTAATAAGTGGCCTTATAATCAGTTTGTTATTATTCTCATTATCCTTAGCATTATTTAATACACAATTACAGGCGCAGCAAATAGCCGAAAAATTAACATTAGAACTTAAAGAGAGCGAATTACGCTACAAAAGAATTACCAATGGGTTAAACGACTATATATATACGGTTACTGTAAAAAACAAAAAAGCGATTGAAACTATTCATAGCGATGCTTGTGCAGTCATAACGGGTTATACACCCAAAGAGTTTGCACAGAATCCCAATCTCTGGATTAACATGGTTATTGCCGAAGAAAGAGAATTGGTTGCCGGTAAGTTATTAAAGATGCTTGATGGGAAAGATATTACAACCATTGAACATCGGATAATCTGCAAAAATGGACGTATCCGCTGGATAAGCGATACCTTAATTCCTAAATACGATTTAGATGGTAACTTTATTTCCTACGATGGAATAATTAAAGACATTACCGAACGCAAACAAGCCGAACAACTACTGAAAGAAAAAAATGAAGAAATTGCAATTCAAAACAATGAATATGCTTCTGTAAATGAAGAACTTAACAAACTTATTAGCGATTTGAGTCTGGCAAACAATGAATTAACCTCTACTCGTGAAGACGTAGAAATGAGCAACATAAAATTACTTAAACTCAATGCCGATAAAAATCGTTTTATTTCTATTCTTGGGCATGATTTAAAAAGTCCGTTTAATACAATTCTTGGGTTTTTAAATTTATTAATTAAAAATGTTCGTAAATACGATATTGATAAAATTGAAAATCAAATTAATATGATTAATACTTCTGCAAAAAACACATATAGCTTATTGGAAGATATTTTAATGTGGGTAAGAGCAAATTCTGGCAAAATTCCTTATAAACCACAAAAATTGATTTTTGCAACTATTTGTAACGAAGTTATTGCAACTATGAAACTAACTGCAAATACAAAAAACATAGAAATCAATTGTTTTGCAAATAACGATTTAATTATTTTGGCAGATAATGATATGCTAAAAACAGTTTTACGAAACTTGATTTCGAATGCTATAAAATTTACCAACACGGGAGGAACGATTACTATTAATGCAGAACAAAACCCTTCAGAAATCACCGTTTCAGTTGCCGACAACGGAGTTGGAATGACACCAGCAGAAATAAATAAACTTTTTGATGTTGCGCAAATACATACAACTTCCGGCACAGCAAACGAAAGTGGAACAGGTCTGGGTTTATTGCTCTGCAAAGAATTTGTAGAAAAACACGGTGGTAAAATTTGGGTAGAGAGCGAACCCGGAAACCTGCCGGAAGGACAGGGTTTACCTGCCGATAGGCTTGGCAAGGAAGGAGGGAGCAATTTTACATTTACCTTGCCACAGAGTGAATAATAGAATGGAAAGAATTGGAAACGAGGAATGAGCCAATGAGAAATTCGGACCCTTTATTGCAAGCAAGTGCAATTTTGGCTAAAGCCCAATTCGGGTTGAGGTTTAATAGCCCATGGCTTAAGCCATGGGTAACTGAGAACATTCAAAAAAAGGCTTTAGTGCAATATGTTTTTTTTATTGATTAGTAGTGTGAAAATTAAACAATTATAAAACGGTAATATATGAACTACCATTTAAAAGAACTATTTGATTTCGATGAATTGAAAGGACTTTGCGAAAGTTTCACAAATTTGAATGGAATGGTTACTGCAATTCTCGACCTTGATGGCAATGTACATGTTGCAACGGGTTGGCAACCCATATGCACACAATTTCACCGTAGAAACAACAAAACCAGGCTACTTTGTACCCAAAGCGATACCCTGCTTGCCGGACAATTAAAATTAGGGCAGAAATACAATATTTATAAATGCAAAAATGGACTTGTTGATGTTGCAATGCCAATAATTGTTGGCAATACGCATGTAGGAAACTTTTTTACCGGTCAATTTTTTACCGAAAAACCGGATATTGATTTTTTTAAAAAACAAGCACAAAAATATAATTTTGATGAAAACGCCTATTTGCTTGCGGTTGAAAAGGTTCCTGTTTTTAGCAAAGATCAAATAAAAGCAGCTATTGAATTTTTGGTTCAATTAACCGAAACCATTGGTAATATGGGACTAAAAAATTTATATACTTTAGAACAAACGCGGCAACTCGATATTGAAAAAATGCACTTAAACAAAATAAATAATGAACATGCCGTATTGCTTGAAGAATATAGGCAACAAAACGAGGAATTATTAATTGCCAAAGAAAAAGCCGAAAAAAGAGAAGCTATAATACAAACACAATATCAGGATTTACAAGCAACTGAGGAAGAAATAAGGGCAGCAAACGAAGAATTAGTTACAACAGCAGACGCTTTACAACAATCAAATGAAGAACTTTATATAGCCAAAGATAAAGCCGAAGAAAGTAAAATGCAGTTCAAAGCATTGTTTCAAAACATGAACAGCAGCGCCAGCTTTTACGAGGTAATAATAAATAAACAAGGTATTCCATGCGATTATCGCTTTCTTGATGTTAATGAATTCTACCAAAAAAGTTTAGGACTAAAAGCATCCGATTTATTAGGTAAAACCATGCTTGAAATTTTTCCGGCAACCGAGCAATTGTGGCTCGATACTTTTAAAAAAGTAGTATTAACTGGGAAACCAGCCACTCTGGAAAGCTACAGTAAAGCGGTGGATATGTATTTAGAGCTAATTGTTTATGTTCCCCAAAAAGGGAAAATGGCTATGATTGGTTCAGATATTACTGCTCGAAAACGAATCGAAAACGAATTACTTATTGCCAAAGAAAAAGCCGAAAAAAGTGCAGAAGAATTAAAAAAGGCTCAGGAGATTGCTCATGTTGGAAGTTGGTATTTAGATAATGTAACCAATCAGGTTACTTGGACAGAAGAATTATACAAGATGTATGACTTTGATCCAACGCAACCTGTACCGCCATTTACTGAGCATAGGAAATTGTTTAAGCCAGAAAGCTGGGAAAGATTATCGGCATCACTTGAAAACGCAAGAAAAAATGGTGTTCCTTATGAACTTGAGTTAATAACGATAAGAAAAGATGGAACCAATGGATGGATGTGGGTTCATGGAGAGGTGGTAAAAAATACTGACGGAAAAACAATTGGTCTTTGGGGTGCAGCTCAGGATATTTCTGAACGTAAACAGATTGAACAAGAACTGCTGCAAGCCAAAGAAAAAGCCGAAAAAAACGAAGCTATAATACAAACACAATATCAGGATTTACAAACAACTGAGGAAGAAATAAGGGCAAATAATGAAGAATTAGTTACAACAGCAGACGCTTTAAAACAATCATACGAAGAATTAATACTTGCCAAAGAAAAAGCCGAAGAAAGCGAAATGAAATATCGACTTTTGGCTACAAATACATTGGATACCATTTGGACTACTGATATTGAATTTAATTTAACCTATGTTAACAATGCTATTTTTTACTTTTTGGGGTATAGTCCTGAAGAATTTCTATGCATAAACCCATCAGCTTTCACGCCACCCGAAGGGATGGAAAAAATACAACATGCTGCAGAAAAGTTGATTGACCATTATAAAAATGGCGAAGTAAAACAGGTGAAAATTGAGCTGCAACAAATTAAAAAAGATGGAACTGTTATTGATGTTGAAATTACCACCAATTTATTATTTTCAGATACGAATCAACTGCTAGGCTTTCAAGGGCGTTCGGTGGATATTACCAAACAAAAACAAGCGGAACGAACATTGCTGAGCAAGAACAATGAGTTACTGGCCTCAGAAGAAGAAATACGAGCAGCAAACGAAGAATTAGTTACAACAGCAGACGCTTTAAAACAATCAAACGAAGAATTAATACTTGCCAATGAAAAGACTGAAAAAATAAATGCTAATATTTCAGCAATTATTGAAAATACAACAGATAGTATTTGGGCTATAAATACAAACTATGAACTTTTATATATTAATAATGTTTTTAAAAATGAATTTTTTATAAGTTTTGGTGTTCAGCTTGAAACGGGTATGAGTTTGTTAAATGCATTGCCAGACACTATAAAACCAATATGGAAATCACGTTATGATAGGGTTTTAAGTAACGAGCAATTTGTATTTGAAGATAAAATTGATATTGGGAACAGTTTTGTTTACATTCAAGTAGCAATGAACCCAATAGTTGCTGATAAAAAAAATATTGGGGCTTCTTTTTTTGGTAGCAATGTAACAGAACGGAAACAAGCAGAACAAGAGTTAATTAAAGCCAAAGAAAAAGCGGAAGAAAGCGACAAATTAAAAACAGCTTTCCTCGAAAACATTTCGCATGAAGTACGCACACCCATGAACGCCATTCTTGGTTTTTCTGAACTGTTGCTTAAGCAAAATTTAACCAACGAAAGTCGAAACCATTTTACCGATGTAATGCATAAAGCAACCTATCAATTATTAAGCATAGTTGACAATACAATTACATTGGCGTATCTCGAAACCAAGCAATTAAAAATAAATAGAGAGGATTTTAATCCTGCCATACTGCTTTCCAAATTATTTGAAAAATATACCAATAAAAAACAACTTATTGAAAAAGAGCATATTCAATTGTTTATGCATAAACCCGAAACAAGTAATTCGCTAATTAACAATGACTGTATCCGCATAAATCAGATATTCAAAATATTACTCGATAATGCCTTTAAGTTTACCGAAAAAGGAAGCATTGAATTTGGTTATACCTTTGATGAAAACAAAATCAATTTTTTTGTAAAAGATACCGGTATAGGAATACCTCCCGAAAAACAAGAAATTATATTTGAAAGCTTTGCTCAGGCCGATAAAACTATCAGGCAATTGTTTGGCGGTTTGGGGGTTGGATTATCCATTGCATTGGGCTTGGTAAATTTACTTGATGGTAAGGTAACCCTAAATTCACAAACAAATATTGGAACCGAAATTATATTTAGCTTGCCGTTAAGATATGCAATAAAATAAGCATGAAAGATGGATTACCCCTGGCTAAAGCCAAGGGCAATTAAAGAGTAATAGATCAATAATAAAATTGAATTACCTAAGCTTGTTGATGAGCGTAGCCGAATCACAGCCAGAGGATCAAAGACAACAAAAAGGATAGGGCTTTAGCCCAACATGTTATATTTTAATCGAACACTATTAAATTAAACCCCATACTATGGAAAATTGGAAGGATAAAAAAATTTTAATCGCAGAAGATGAAATAGAAAATTTTTTTCTTATTACCTGCATGCTCGAGGATACAGAAATTCAAATTACGCATGCTATAAATGGTAAAAAAGCGGTTGAGCTATGCCATAATGAGAAATTTGATATTATTTTAATGGATATTAAAATGCCGGTAATGGACGGTTATGAAGCTACCACTGAAATACGAAAATTCAATAAAGAAATTGCAATTATAGCTCAAACGGCTTATGGTTATATAAGAGAGGAATGTATTGCAAGTGGTTTTACCGATTACCTACCCAAACCATTCAATGCAGAGGGAATAATTAAAATGCTTGAATCATACATTAACATACAATAATTGAAGAGTTGTGGGCAAGCTCCAATTTTTTGATCCAAACCTTATACAAAACGGGTCTTTCTGTGTTTGGTATTTTATATCGAACTCAGGTTATTAATTGCTCTCGGTGGTTGATCAGCGCAAGCGAATTATAGTCGATGGATTACAGACGATAACAAAATAGGGCTTTAGCCAAATTGTAATTCTGCATATAAAGTATTTGCCGCACTGTCGTTCAAATATTTAGTACCTTTAGTGTTTAATTATTTTTTTAACATTATTTAGGTAATCATTATATTAAATAAATATGAAGGTTAGTTGGGGATATGATGAAGTAATTATAATAAATGAAAGCTGTAACCATTTTTTTAGTTACAGCTTTTTTTATCGAATGTATTTTTAACCTAAGTTGAGCGATTCGAACAAAGTGAAGAGGCGCTTTACTTAGTCTCAGCAAGAAAACTCCAATAATTTCGTTACTCTTGCATTTCAACCAGTCATCCCGAAGCAAGTTCGGGACTCTGATTTTCAATGCTGCGAAAGCCTCATTCTTGGAGCTTTCT
>JAQICC010000201.1 GCA_027858735.1 Salinivirgaceae bacterium | reverse complement strand
GGTTTTCACATTTTGAGTAGCCTGCCCCGATTATTTCGGGGAAACGAAAAGTATGAAAACCTTACAAGACCTCAGTCGATTGAGCAGATTTGCGATAGCGAATCGCTCAATTTGGGTGTAAGACTTCGGAAAACACCGATAGATATATTTCAAGGGTTTCACAATAGTGGAATGCATTAAAATAAACGCAACTCTTAAATTAATTAGGATAGAAAGTAAAATAAAAAAAATAATAATAAATACTTAGCAGTAAGTTTATCAATAATGCTAATTTCGAGGTTTTGTATGCAAGCTATAATATTAAACAAAATATGGGCATGAAACATTCTTTCTTATTCATATGCCTGCTCTGTAGTCTGTTGGGAATGGGGCAGGAAAAAACAATAATTGTTGGTGGTGACTATAATTATCCTCCGTACTCATTTATTAACGAAAATGGTGTTGAGGTGGGCTATGATGTAGATGTTATAAAAGCTATTATGCAGGAGATTGGCTTTGAAGTTGAGTTTAGGTTTGATCATTGGGATACTATTTTGTATAGACTTGCAAATGGTGAAATTGATGTAATTGCAAGTATTGTATATTCTGAGTCGCGTGAAAATCAGTATGATTTTACTTTTCCATTGCATACAGAGTATTATAGCATTTTTGCAAAAAAGGAAACAAAAATAAATGATATTTTTGATCTGGAAAGTAAAAGGCCAGCATATTTTAAAGGAGATATATCCAATGAAATATTTTTAAAGCCCATTGGATTGCTTAGCGATTCAGTACCTGTAAAATCATTGCCGGAAGCGTTTGGTTTAATTAAATCAGGAAAGTGCGATTATGTAGTTGCACCCTACCCTTTAGGAATGAAAATAATAAAAGAAAAGGGGTTTAAAAACATAGAAGCCAAAAAACCTCAAATTATACCTAGTGTATATTGCTTGGCAGTTAACGAAGGTAATTTCAGGTTATTAGCACAATTAAATACAGGAATTGGAAGACTAAGCAGGAGTGGGGAATTAGAGAGGATTTATAATAAATGGGTTAAATATCAGCGTAAGGATGATCAATACAAAAACCGTTACAAATATTCCATAATAGTATTGGTTGTAATAAGCGCTATAAGTCTTTTGCTTTTAATTTTTTGGTATTCATTAAAAAAAACAGTAACAAAAAAAACGCTTCAGATTAAAGATGCCGAAGAAATTTATCAAAAGGTTTTTAATTCGGTAGATGATGTTCTGTTGGTTTTTAACCGATCAGGAATTATTGTAGATGCAAATCATAAGGTTTTACAGTTATACAATTTGTCATATGATGAAATAATTGGTAAAAGGTATGTTGATATTATTAGTGATAACAATAAGGAATTGTTTCAAGGAATTGTAGATTCATATGTTTCAGAGACAATCAACTTTTCTGGTGAAGTGAAAAGTTTTGATGGTGAAAGAACCCGATGGTTTAAAGTTAGGGCGGTGCGTCTTAAACTCGATCGTGAAGAACGATATATGGCAGTATTTCAAGATATTACAGATGTTAAGTTGAGTATAATTAATCTTGAAGAAGCTAAAGAATTGGCCGATGAAGCAAATAAAGCCAAAAATACTTTTCTGGCTACCATAAGCCATGAAATACGAACACCTTTGAATGCCATTATTGGATATACGAATTTGCTTCAAAAAACAAAGCTGGATAAAAAGCAGCAAGATTACAATCAAAAAATTAATGTTTCGGGTGAATTGTTATTAAATCTTGTAAACGATATACTCGACCTTACAAAAATGGATGCTAAGAAATTAATTCTTAATAATGAACCTTTTAATTTAAGTGAGGTTATTAATTTGGTGTGTGAAGTTATAAGGTTTAAAGCTAAGGAAAAAGGTTTAAACTTTACTATTGAAATTGAAGAAGGCTTGCCCAAAACACTTAATGGAGATGAATTGCGCTTATCTCAAATTTTATTGAATATATTAAGTAATGCCATAAAATTTACCCATCAAGGTGATATTTCTATCAAGGTATTTCAAGAAAACTTAGCGAATAGAGATGAGGTAATCATTTTATTTTCTATTAAAGATACAGGAATAGGAATTTCGTTTGAAAATCAAGAAAAACTATTTAAACCTTTTGAACAAGCACAAAATTCAAATAAAAAAAAGTACGGAGGTACAGGTTTAGGTTTGGCTATTACAAAACAATTGGTCGATTTGTTAGGGGGCGAAATTGTCTTTGTAAGTTCAGTTGGAGCGGGTTCTATTTTTAATATATCCATTCCGTTTAAGGTTTTTTGTGGCAAAGAAATTGATAAGGCAAAGGTCGATGACTCAAATGGAGAATCAAATTGCTTACAAGGTATTTCTGTATTAATGGTTGAAGACAATGAATTTAATGCTGAGATATTAATGACACAATTATTGGAACGAAATTTAAAAGTAACCCATGCAGCGTCGGGAGCAAAAGCTATTGAGCTTCTTTCAAAACAATCATTTCATGTTATACTTATGGATATTGAGATGCCGGATATGGATGGATTTGAAACCACCCAGAAAATTCGAACGTTGAATATTGCTCAAATTCCAATTATTGCACTGTCAGCACATTCCTTAGATCCCGACAGGGAAAAGGCGTTTGAATTAGGTATGGATATGTATTTGAGCAAACCGGTTAAAATAGAAAAATTATTATCAACCATACATGAGAGTGTACACAATCATCTGATTATTGCAAAGCAATCTTTTGATATAAATAAAGGAATAGCCTTTTTTGAAAATGATGAAGAAATGTTTAAGCGAGCAGCCAAAAGATTTCATGACAATTATAAAGATATACCCAATAATTTATTAGCGTATAACAAGACTAATATTGAGGAATTAAAAAGTATAGCCCATAACTTGAAAAGTGCTGCTAAAATGATAGGTGCGCCTTATTTAAGTGAAATGTCAAAAGAACTAGAAGAACATATTCGTAGTTGTAAGGAACATATTGACTTAAAAGATGTAAAGAACTTAAAAGATGAGTTAAAAAAGGTTCTCATGTCAATCAATGCTTATGTATAAAACCTTCAAGATCATACAATTGATTTCGGCTTGCTTTTAATGCCACGTTAGACTCATTGTACTGTAAATGAATCGTTTTACGTAAGCGATCAATCCTATTTAAATAATTTGTATTAATAATTACTGAGCGGCTTATTTTAAAAAACTGCTCTGTAGGAAATAAAGTTTCAATTCGGCCTAAATTTTTTGAAACAACTTCCGTTTTTTGGTTAATAAAATGAAGATTGGTATAGCAACCATCAGCCTCGATATAAGCAATTTGTTTTGGTTGCAATAGTAATGTTCCGTGAGCATTTTGAATTACAATTTTGTGACTATTTTGTGTAGGTGATTTTTTCTGCATTATTTGTGGTAGAGCTTCAACGGTTTTTAAATACCTGTCAATGGCATCTTGGAGTTCTTGTTTTTTTACTGGTTTAATTAGATAGTCAAAAGCATTCATTTTCAAGGCATCCATTAAATAGTCTTCATGCGAAGTAACAAAAACCACTTTGGTTAAAATGCCAAGGTCATTAATTTCAGTCAAAACATTTAACCCATCTTTCGTGGGCATGTTTATATCTAAAAAAGCAATGTCAGGTTTTAAAGTGGCAAGATACTTTATAGCCATGCCCGATTCACTTAAGCTTTTAAGAATTTGAAGTTGCGTTATCTCCCCTAATAAATCTTCTAAAGTTTCTCTTGAGAAGGGGTCATCATCAACAATAATACATGATAGTGGATGTTTTTTCATTTCGAAATTTTCGTTGATTTATTAATGTGTAGCAAAGATGTAAAAAATTATATAAAATACATGTTTGAATTAAACATAATAAATGGTTTATTTAAAAAAAGGCGGCATTCATTTATTCTTCACTTGAATTAAGTTATTTCATGATTGAACATGTAATAATTTAATTATTCAAAGTTATTTTTATAGTGAAAAAGTAAACAACCCAATGTTTCAAAATGAGGCTACTACAAATTTTTAAAACGAATGATGTTGAGGTTAGTGACTTATCTTTCAATGAAAAGGAATTGCTCCAAATAACGATAGAGCATTATAGGAGTAAGAATAGTTTAACCTTGGAATTAGCGAAAAATATAGAACTACTGGTTTGGCATGATTTTGTTAAAAACAGGAGTGTTTATATACAGAAATACAAAGGGGATGCAAAATACGCTACCTATTGTTTGGCGTTATTCAGCAGGTTAGTAAACGCATTCATCGAAATAAAAACTCACATGCAATCTTCTGCGTAATTTTTATAAGATTTTTAAATAAAATCCAAAATTTATGAAACACGTGTCACCATTCATTTTTGCTCTTTTATGCAGTTTAGTCATAAATGCGCAAACAATTTATGTTGATGCCGATGCTACCGGAAATAATGACGGTACCACATGGCAAAATGCATACAGCAATTTAAGTGAGGCTATTGAGGCCGCACAAAGTGGAAACGAGCTATGGGTAGCTGCTGGTATTTATTACCCAACGCATCAACCCAACTATGAAGTTGGTTCGGCCAACCAAAGGTTTAACCACTTTACCCTTAAGAATGGGGTAACGCTTTATGGTGGTTTTGCCGGTGACGAAACCAGCGTTGATCAACGAGACTTAACAGCCTACAAGACCGTTATTAGTGGCGACATTGACCAAAACGATAATGTGGGCGAAACCGGCTATGTAACTACATATAGCGATGTAGTTGGTAGTAATAGTTTAAAACTATTCTATTTTCCTGAAAATACAACAGTTGATACTACTGCGGTTCTTGATGGTTTTGTTTTGGCAGGTGCAGTAGCTGACAACGATGTGTTTCCATATATGGGTGGTGCAGCTTTTCTTTGCCAGGGGGCTTCTCCTAAAGTGGTGAATTGCGAATTTTATGGAAATTACGCAAAAGTAAATGGTGGTGCAATCTATATCGAGCAGAGTTCTATGATCATTGAAAACTGTACATTTTCCGGCAATTATGCCGAAAGTCATGCAGGTGCAGTTCACTTTAATAATACAAGTGCTACACTTAAGGGCTGCACATTTACCAATAACTCCGGTAAATATGGAGGTGCTGTATATGTGGTTGAAGGGGATGATGTTTCTGTAATTGAAGATTGTATTTTCGATAGCAATGAAGGCCGAAATAATGGAGGCGCTATTTCAATTTCAGCTGCAAAAGTACTTTTGAAAAAGTGTGATTTCACTAAGAATACTGCTGGCGACTGGGGTGGTGGAATTGTTTTTCATAATGGATGCGATGTTGATGTGGTTAATTGTACCATAAATAGCAATTCTGCAACCGATTGGGGTGGTGGTATTGGGTCAATTTATAGTTGTGAGGTTAGAATTTTAAATACAAAAATCCAGGGTAATTATACAGAAACCGGTTCCGGTGGTGGCATGGGCTTAAAAAATGATTCAAAATTTGATTTGCATAATGTATTGCTTACCGGAAATAAAACAGATTATCTTAACGGTGGTGACGCGATATATTTAAGAGATGGGTCTGAATTGACTATGGTGAATACTACTATGGCTGAAAATAATGGTGAACACCATGCTATTTTATTGTATACATCTGATGTACGTCTCGATATTAAAAACTCGATATTATGGGAACATGGAGGTGAATTTTACGATAACACAGGAGGAACATTAACAGATATTGTATCTATTACAAATTCACGAACATGGGATTTAAGGACAGAACCGGGATGTTTTAATGATGACCTGGTTTTTATTGATGCTCTAGATTACGATTATGCCCATACAGATGGTAATTGGGTATTAATGGGTAATTCGCCTGTAAATAATAAAGGGATAAATTCTTATTTACCTATAGATGAATGGGATTTAGATAACGATGGTAATTTTGATGAGATTTTACCACTTGATTTAAATGGTAATGAACGTGTATTTGCCGGAGTTGTTGATTTAGGGTGCTATGAGCAAAAATATTCGCCAACTTCAGGTTATGCATTAACACTCGATGGAACTGATGATTATGTTGAATTGGATGAGCTTGCCGATATTAGTTTTGGTAACACCATGACTTTTGAATGTTGGGTAAATGTTAGCTCAGAGAATGTTCAAGACATATCTATTTTTGGGGTTAATACAGATGGCGGTGGTAACCGTAGGCTTTTGAGTTATGGCAAAGACCGGGGGTTTTATATTTATGATCCCACCATTGGACATCAAATTTCAAATATATTTATTGAAGATAAGTGGGTGCATGTAGCCTATACAATAAATAAAGGGGTTGCCAATGGCTCACATATTTATATAAATGGTGAGATTGTTAAATCTTTTACTTATACCAATGATTTGTTTGAATCTACTGACTTGGTTTCAATAGGTCAGGAATATGATAGTGGACTTTCAAAAGGTAATTTTTTTAAAGGTAAAATTGATGAAGTAAGAATTTGGAATGATGTTAGAACAATTGAGGAATTAAAAGCGAATATTAACATTCCGTCTACCGGAAACGAAGACGACCTTGAATTGTATTATTCATTCGATCAGGTGTCGGCAGGTGATATTGAAGATAATGCTGGAAATACAAACGGTACAATGATTAATGGACCAACTTTGGCTGAGGATGGTGCGTTATTAACACCTATTTTAAATGATGTGTCGGAAATAGGTTTAGATAATTATACCATTTCATGGGAAAGTATTCCTGATGTGAATGATTACTATATTGATGTAGCAACCGATAAGAACTTTAACAATCTGGTTTTATCTGGTGAATCTACCGGTATGGCTACAAATTTCACGGTTGCAGGTTTAAGTCAGGGAACAGTATATTATTACAAAGTTACTGCTATAAATAATAAAGGTGAGCAGGGATTTAGTTATGATGGAGCTGCAACAAAAATGCTTGCTCCGGGAAATGCACTTGAATTTGATGGTAAAACTTATGTGCAAGCTACCGATGTATGCAAATATAGTTTTCCGAACATGGTAACTGTTGAATGTTGGGTGAAACTTGATTTTAGTTCAGTTGAAAACAATAATGCTGTATGGGCTTGTAATGTGCCTGATGACCCCGATCCAATTATCAACAACTATGTTATGATTTATGATAAATCAAATTCAAGGTTTAGGTTATATTACGATGGGGGCGATTTTTATTTTGATGGCACAGGTGTTAATGAAGGAGAATGGAATCATATTGCAACTACTATTAATAGCAATGTATTGTCGCATTTTTATTTAAACGGAGTTGAAATGGCATCATTTACCCCAATTGATCCACCTCTGCCATACGGATCTTATTTTTCATTGGGTCAGGAATATGATGGAACCGGGTTACCAAGCGACACCACCAATGTAATGAAAGGTGCTATTGATGAATTTAGGGTTTGGGATGACATTCGTAGTCTGTCTGAGATACAGACCAATATGAATATTTCATTAAGCGGTGAAGAAGATGGTCTGGTTACCTACTATAATTTTGATTTGCAAACCGGATCAAATGTACTTGATAATGCAAATAAATTCGATGGAGAAATTGTTGGTAATGTTAACTGGGTTGAATCAGCAATTAATTCCAACGACTTTGTTGTTGTTGCCTCTTCGAATACCACAAGTGGGTTTACCTTAAGTTGGGACCCAGTTGCAGGAGCCACTGATTATACCATTGATGTGGCAAACGATGCAAAATTTGTAAACAGGCTTATTACGTCAGAGTCTACTTCAGGCCTTACAACTTATAATGCTACTGGTTTAACTCAGGGAACAAAATATTATATTAGGGTTGCAGGCGACAATAACGATACTTCCATGGTAAATTATACCTCTACCAAAATGGAGGTTCCGGGCAATGCTTTATGGTTTGATGGTAAAGACGATTATGTTGATATTAGTCAAATCACTGAAATGGGCAATAAAGCTAAGGCTACTATGGAATGCTGGGTTTATGTTGATCCTACCGAAACTCATGGACGCTTTTTAGCCATTAATACTGCTACCGGAGGAAATAAATATTTATTATCTTACCAAAGCGATAATGGTTATCAGTTATACGATGCAAATGCAAGTACTGTAATTGGATCTTATGATTTCCGCAAAGGCGCATGGGTGCATCTTGCTGCAACTATGGATGGAGCTGACATAACCAAATTTTATATGAATGGAGAATTGGTTGGAACGGCTAGCAATGGTCATCCACCACTATTCTCAGGTAACTTAATTTCAATAGGGCAGGAATATGATGGTTCTAAAAAAGGTGACTTTTTAAAAGGCGCTATTGATGAAGTTCGATTTTGGGACGATATACGTACCCAGGAAGAGATAAAAGCGAATATGTACAAAACGCTTAATGGAAACGAAGCAAATTTATTAGCCTATTATAATTTTGACCAAAGTGAAGGGCAGTTTGTTTATGAAAAAGTAAATGGTATTGATGGAACAATTGAGGGCAATCCTCAATGGAAACCATCCAATGCTCTTATTACTCCTTTTATTTCTCAGGCTGAAAATATTTCTCCTAATTCTGCCTCTTTTTCATGGAATGCAATTGACGGTGCAAGTGATTACAAATTACAGGTAGCTACTGATATTAATTTCAGTAATATCGCGCAAACTATTTCTTCTACTTCAGGATTTAATACCGATACTTTAACAGGACTTGAAGAAAATACCGATTATTTTGTACGTGTTGCTTCTCAAACTACACGTTGGAGTGGATGGAGCCTTGTTCAGGAATTCACAACTTTATTGGTGCCTCCGGGTAACGCATATTTGTTTGATGGCACAAATTACCTAAGTTTAGATGATGTTACAAATGTAGACTACTCTAATGGAGCAACGATAGAGCTTTGGGTAAAACCTCAAATTCAAGAAAACGATAGGTCTGTGTTATGGGCAAACAACGACAATAGTGGAGGTAATCATTATGTTGCGGTTTATTACTCTAACCATAAGCTTTTTAAGCTTTGGGGAGTTACGGGTGATTTAGAGACTTCTGTTGATCTTAATAACACATGGAACCATTTGGCTATTGTGTTGGAAGATGGATCTCCATCCTATCTTTACATTAATGGTAAGGAAGCAAATACTTTTACGCAAAGTAAGGTGCCTATACTTGCTAATTCTAGATTCTCTTTAGCACAAGAATGGGATGGAACTACTCCGTCAGATTATTATAAGGGTTCAATGGATGAATTTAGAATTTGGAACAGAGCTTTGAGCCTGAGTGAAATTAAAGCAAATTATCATTCCTCTTTATTAGGAAATGAAACAGGATTAGTGGGATACTTTAATTTTGATGAAGTTGAAGGTAATGCTGTTTCTGATAAGATGAATGTTTATTCAGGAGAAGTTGTTGGGAATGCTAATCGTGTGGAATCAAAAGCTTTAATTACACCTTTTACGCTTGCAGCAACAGCAATTGATTCTACTGAGTTTACTGCTAATTGGGATAACATACCTGGAGCTTCAAATTATTGGTTACGAGTGGCAACTGATTATTTACTAACCCAACCCGTTGGAGGTCTCGAATCTCTTGAGGTTGGTAATGTAAACACATATGATATTTCGGGTTTAACTGAAAATACAAACTATTATTTTGGCGTAATGAGTTATACCGATCGTGAAAGTGCATGGTCTCCGGGTTCTGATGTTGTAAAAACAACAGGCGATACTTTAGGTGAGTTAGCTCTAAAATTTAATGATATCGCCGATCGTATAGATTTAACTAGTCATATTTCTAAAGTTGCAGGGAAAAATGCCGGCGCAATAACAGGCTGGTTTAAAACCTCTACAAATGGTGAGCTTATGCTAATTAGTGATGGTACTTCTAACAATTATGTAAGAATGCGTGTTGGCGATGCCAGCTCAGAATATCCCGATGAAAGTTTCGCTTATAAAGTTCGACGCGATGCCAATACCGAACTATTAATGGCTGTTCGTAAAGGAAGAAACTTCTATACCGATAACAGCTGGCATCATTTTGCTGTGGTTACCGGTGACGGTAATAACCGGATTATTATTGATGGAGTGCAGCAAGAGATCTATTTTTATGCAGGAACAGCACAGACACAGGAATTTACTAATGTTACCAATCCTAATAAAGTTTGGTTTGGGTATAGTTATTCCGGATTGCTGGACGAGATAGCATTTTATAAAAATCCATTAACAAACGCAGAGGTTATTGAAAGAGCACACCAAAAACTAGCGGGAGATGAAATAGGGCTGGTAGCAAATTTTACCTTCGATAATTCTACTGCAGCTGATAGTTCAGGAATGGGACGTGATGGTTCTATTGTCGGAACAGTTTCGTATGAAAGAGCAAATGTTCTTACAACACCATTTTTAAATGATCCGGAACCAGGCGTAACCATGGCTGATTTAAGTTGGGAAGCCATTGAGGGTGCAACGGAATATATTGTTGATGTGGCAAAAGATCAATTTTTTCAGGAAAAAATTGTCAACAATATTTCAGCTGCCTCAAACAGCTATCGAGTTGAAGATTTAAATAAAAACACCAAATATTATTATCGGGTTAAAGCTAAAGTTAATGGCGAATGGAGTGAATATTCCGCAACTGGTGAATTCAATGCTTTACCAGGAAAGTCATTGGTGCTTGATGGAATTGATGATTATGTGACTGCAGATGGTGTTTCAGATTATGCAGCTGATGAAGCAACCTACGAATGTTGGGTAAAAGCAGATGCAGATGGCGCAGGGCAACAAGCTATATTCGCTCTTAATAAAGCATCAAACGGTTACAATCAAGTTGTTTTGGCTTACCATGCAACTTTAAAAAGACTAGAAATTTGGCATTTATCAGCTATTGGTAATGAAGATGTATTTATACCTGAGAACTCAACCGATTTATCAGGTACATGGCATCATATAGCCTTATCTCTTAAAAAGGATGCATTATCATCGCTTTATGTTGATGGTAAAAAAATATATGAATATACTCCCGTTTATGAACCAATTGTAAATGGATATCAGTTTTCTATTGGTCAGGAATGGGATAGCGGACCAGCTGCTTCAAATTTCTTTAAAGGAGAAATCGATGAATTCCGTGTTTGGAATATTGCTTTAACACAAGAGGAAGTTAGAGCCAATATGAACCTATCGGAACCAGAAGGTGCAAGCGACCATTATATAGCTCATTTTACCTTTGACGAAATTAATGAAGGCACAGGCTTTAAAGATTTAGCCCTGCAAAATGATGCTACAATTTTTGGTGGAGCTACTATTCAAAATTCCGAAGGTGTAATAATACCCATTACTTTAGAGGCAGATAATTCCACCTTGGGAGCTTTCGATATGCATATTAACGATATTGCATCGGCTGCTAGTTTTGAAATAGAGGTGGCAACCGATGAAACATTTGTTCCTCCGTTGGCGGTTCATGAAAATATAGGTCGCAATCTTGATTATACAGTAAATGAGCTTTGCCCGGGTGTAAAATATTATTATCGTGCCCGTGCCATATACGACGAAAATACCATAAGTACTTGGAGTACACCTGATACCGTTTGGACCGTGGATGAAGATGCTGTGATTCAAAATTTTGAAGCTTCGCAAGGCGACTATTCAGAATTACTCAAATTAAGCTGGGAATGTACCAATAACTACTTAATTTCCGATTTCCGTATTACCCGCCGAATTGCAGGTGCTAGTGAATTTGACTTAGTAGCAATGGTTCAAAATAATACCGAACTTTATCAATATAACGATAGTACAGCGGCACCTGGAACTTATTATGAATATGCTATTCAAGGACTAAGCTACTGTTATAATAACGATACAGAAATTGATACCAGTAACATTGGTTACAATATCCCATCACTTGAATTAAGCAAAGAAATTAACGATGATACCCAGGAAGCTTACATTCGTTTAGATTGGGATTACCATCCAGATTTCTGTAGAAATGTGGAGATAACTCGCATTAATACAGAAACAGGTATTACCCAAACATTGCAGGAAGTAGCCGATAGCTTATCGTACTTAGATGCCGACGTACAACTTTGTGTACCTTATAGCTATATGCTAACGGCTGCAACAACTGATTTTGGCGAAGTTGATTCACGTACCAAACTATTTACACTTGAAGAAACCTTAAAAGGAGTATTCGATACCTTGGATGCTTCAAAAGGCTATAGTGATACAAAAATTGCGTTAACCTGGACATCGCACAAGCAGAATATTATTGACGAGTACCAGATTAATCGCAGAAAATATACTTCAGGTAATAACTGGCAAGTGGTTAAAGTGATTGAAAGCGGCACAACTCAGGTTTGGATTGATGAAGATGCAAACCCTGGTGAATACTATGAGTATATGATTGTGGCACTGGGAACCTGTGGGGAAAATACTCTATATTCCGATTCAGCTGCAATAGCAGTTGGTTTCCGCCAGCCTGAAGGTATTGTGAGTGGTTTAGTTACTTACAAAGGGGGTAATCCGGTTGCCGATGTGAAAGTTACGGTTAATTACGATGAAACAACAAAGAATTACGGTTCTTGTGTTGAATTTGATGGTGCCGATAGTTTGGTTATTGAATCGCGCGACAACACCTTCGATTTTTCAGATGGTATGACCATTGAAATGTGGGCTCGTCCGCTTTCGCTCGATGCAGGTTTTGTATTGTTCAAAAATAGTGGAGTAGTTATCGATTACACAGGTGATGGCAATCTTGCTGTTCTTTCAGGAAGTGCATTAGCACAATATAATTTGAAAACAGATGCTAAAGCAGTTTGGATTGATAATAGTTGGAACCATATAGCAGTTCGTGCTAACGCCGATTCGTTAAATATTTTAATTAACGGTACACCAGTTGCTACAAATATGGCTGCTACAAATTTAGCATTAGATGCATCGAATCTGGTAGCAAAAGATTATGCTGGTTATATTGATGAATTAAGAATTTGGAATATTGCCAGAACCGACAGCTTAATTGCTCGTTTCCAGAATATGATGATTCCTCGCGAACAGGATAATTTGCTTACTACTTTACGCTTTGATGAAAACTTAGGTTCTTACGCTTTCGACCACACACGTACTGGTGGAGAAGCAAATAAAGTACATGGTTACTTATATGGCGCAACGTGGAGCCAAGGAGTGCCGGCTGCAACCAAGCTTGCTTTAGCTGCACAAACCAATACTTCAGGTAATTATATGGTTAACGGTATTTGGTTTAAAGGCAGTGGCGAAACATTCAGTGTTACTCCTGCTTTTGGTGTTCATGAATTCGATCCGGGAAGTAAGAGTATGTTAATTAGTGAAAACTCACTGGTTTATGGCGATCAAAACTTTACTGATATTTCAGCATTTGCTGTAAATGGTAATGTGAAATATCAAAACACGACATTCCCCGTTGAGGAAGTAGAAGTATTGCTTGATGGAGATAATATTTTTGATATTGAAAACAACATTATTAAAACCGACCGTGATGGTAACTTTAGCATTGAAGTACCAATTGGTGACCATGTTATTAGCGTACGTCGCGATGGCCATTATTATGCCGAAGGTTTTTATCCGCCAAGAGAAAATGGCGAAATTGTATTGCATAATTTCCAGGATGATATTACTGGCTTACAATTTATAGATTCAACAACACGAATTATTGCAGGTCGTGTAATTGGAGGAGCCAAAGAAGGTGATAAGGAAATTGGATTTGGAAAATCGGTAAATAATATTGGTCAGTATGAAATTATTATAAAAGCACAGCGCGAAGAATTTGGATATGCCGATACGGTAACTACGGATTATAATTCAGGAGAATATGAATTTAAAGTAATACCTGAAGTATTTGTGGTTGAGAGCGTATTAGGTAACCCAGCCTACATGTTCGACTTGAACATGGAAGGCCCGATTGACTTAGCTGATAAAACAGCAACCGAAACGGTTAGCGATACAGTTTTTACTGAAAATGGTGATTTAGTGGATACTACGATTAATGAGTATTTTTATCATATAAAGAAAAATTGGGTTTACCGCACTCCAATGAGTGTTGATGTTACTAAGGATAACGGCAACCCCGTTATTTGTGATAGTATTATCAATCCGAATGGTACCGATGTTGCAATTTACTCAGTTGATGGAAATGGAAATGCAATATATAATTACGGCCAACCTGTATTTGCAGTTGCTGAGCCAAAAACACTTAATGTAATTGTAACTGAGCAATACACCAATTACCAAACCACTGAAACATTTGTTGCTCCGGTTACTGATGCAACGGTTAAAATTAAAAACAACTTAGCCATTGATGACAGTCAGAAAGAATTGGCATTAAATGGTGATGGAATTGCATCATATACCTTTATAAAAGGTGAACCTAATTTAACCGAAGATGAGCTTAAACCAGAGAACAGTTTCACCAAAACAATGGAAGTTAAAGCTGAACGTACTGGCGAAAGTGTTGATTGGTTGCCTAACAATGGTGAAGTATATAGAGCAATAGTGTTAGGTGTTCAGGTTACAGGTACAAATTTTGTAACACAAGGACCTGATCGCGTTGACTTTGTTTTGCGTGATCCTCCAGGATCGAATAGTAATTCGTATGTTGAGGAAGGATTTACCATGGAACGTAGCGAAACGAAATCAAAAAACAAAGGATTCGACGCTAGTTTAGGGGTGTTTTTAATGGTAGGATCGTTTACAGGTGGTCCAACATTTAATCACGAATCAACTTGGACAGGTACCAATACATCAACTGAAAGTGTTACATTTAATACTTCATACAGTACCAGCGACGACCCTGCTTATGTAGGAGCAATGGGCGATGTGTTCTTCGGACGTTCAACCAACATTACTTACGGTTTATGTAAAATGTTGAGTGTTTTTCCTATAGACAGTTGTCATCCTGATCTGCCTTCTGGCGATTCCGTATTCAGCGGTCATAAAATTGGGCAAATGTTCAACTTTGCGTTGGGCGATGAAATAGCCACCACTTTTGTGTTTACACAAAACCATATCGAAAACTACCTGATTCCTGACTTAATGAAGTTACGTAATAATTACTTTGTGAATAATCCGGGAGTATATGAGTTGGTTAACGATGCTGAAAAAGATGAAATAGTTCCAAATAAAGGCTACTATAATTATAAAGGAGGTCAGAGTATTGACTCCGTAGATTTATATCAGGCTTCAATTAATGCCTGGGTAATGGAACTGGTTATTAATGAATATGAAAAACTATCAGCCGATGGCGATGTGCGTAAAGTTTACGATTGGGGATTCACATACCTTGATTGGGGACTTGGTAATGCAAAAGTAACTCAGTTTGGTTCGTACCAAAAAATTGATTTTTCCATTGGTTACGGTACATCAAAAACTTCGGCAAGCATTAAACGACAGTTTAATCGCGATGAAAACTTCTTTAATAAAAACATAAGTTTTGATGCCGGTGCTATATATGAAAGCAGTATGACTACATCAACGGAAACATCTGTTGAGCGTACTTACGAATTCCAAACTTCAGTTGGATTTAAAAGCGAGATTGAGTCTCCAGGAATTAAAATTCCATTTATTGGTCGTACTCCAGGTTTTAAAATTGAAGCTTCGGCAAACTATAACTTTGGCGGATCAAACACATCATCAAGCACAAATAGTAAAGAAAAAACGGTTGGTTATACATTGACAGATGGCGACCAGGGTGATTACTTTAGTGTTGATGTGGCCAAAGATGCTTATGGTAATGGACCAATTTTCATTACTCGAGGTGGTCAGTCGGCTTGTCCTTACGAAGGTGCAACCGAAACACACTTCTTTAATGAAGGAACATTAATAGGTAGTCCAACCATGCAAATTGAGGTGCCAACCATTCAGGCTGACCAAAGCATGGTATCGAATGTACCTGAAGATGTACCAGCTGTATTTACTTTAAAATTGGGTAACCAAAGTGAAATTGATGCCGATAACTGGTTCATGCTTATGGTTGATGTTGCCAGCAATCCTTATGGTGCAAAACTTAAAATGGATGGTGCTTCAATTAATAACGGAACAGCTATACTGATACCTGGCGGTAAGCAGCTTACCAAAACACTTGAATTGGAAAAAGGTAGAGCTGATATAAACGAATACGATGACATTCGTATTATAATGCATTCCATGTGTCAGTTCGACCCAACCGATGATGTAGCAGATATTGCTGATACCGTAATCCTTTCAGCGCATTTTGTGCCTGTATGTAGCAATGTAGCAATTACAAATCCGGGTGATAATTGGTTGGTAAATGTTGCCGATGAAGATACTTTAGATGTACGCATTAGCGGATACGATTTACAGCTAAGCACATTTGAAAAGTTTGCATTGCAATACAAAGCGGAAAGCGATGCCAATTGGTTAACCGATGCTACTTTCTTTAACGACACCACAGGCTTTGCAGCGCATTCTGGTAATAAATATGATATTGACGGAGCTAGCTTTATGCTACATAGTATTGATATGCAAAACCTGCGTGATCGAAATTATCAGATACGTGCCGTTTCGGTTTGTAACGATGAATCTATGTTTGAAAGTGAGCCTAAAAATGGAATTCTTGACGGAACGCGTCCAACGGTATTTGGTACGCCAAGTCCTGCCGATGGTATACTTTCGCCAAACGATGAAATTATGGTAACATTCAACGAAACGGTTGAGGCTGGTTTAATTACGCAATACAATTTCGATGTACAAGGTGTTTTAAATGGTTCAGAACTGAATCATGGAACATCGGTAGCATTCGATGGTAACGGCGATTACGCACAAACTCCTGCTGGTATTCGCTTAAACGAAACCGATTTCGCCATTGAATTCTGGATGCAAAAGCCAGAAGATGCAACAGGAACTGTTATCTCGCAAGGTAGCGAGGCGGGTGGTTTGTTTAAAGTGTCTTTTGTAGCCGACAGTATGAAGGTTGCCGTTGGCGACAAAGTAAATGCAGCCGAAAACACCTTCGACGATGGCAACTGGCATCATTATGCCATTAATTATAACTATGCCGATTTACTATTAGCAGTTTTTGTTGACGATAAGTTGTTGCTTGAGCAAAGTACTGGTGAAAATGTGTCGGAAGGTGCCTTATTAATGGGTATGGCTGATGCAACGAATGCCGATTATTTCGAAGGCAACATTCACGATATGCGTATTTGGAAACGCACCTTGGCATACAATGAAGTAGTTGAAGTCATGAATGTTTCTTTAAGCGGTAACGAAATTGGCTTAAATGCTTATTGGCCAATGGATGAAGGTGAAGGTTCGTTGTTGAACGAAAAAGCACATAGCCGCCATGCAAATGTAAATGCCGGATGGAATATTACTCCAGCCAGCAATGCTTATGCTTTTAATGGCGTTGATCAAGCCTTGGTATTTGAAACTGGTAGTATTCCAATCACTTCAGAAATGGATTTCACCATTGAATTCTGGTTTAAAGGGGATGCACAAAATGCAACGTTATTTTCAAATGGTAATACTAGTGTTGAATCTGGTTATCCTGAAAAGGTTGTAAATATTAATGTAAATGATGCAGGTAAAATTGAGGTTGAAACCAATAACGAGATACTTACAACGCAAAATGTTTATGCAGACGACCTATGGCATCACCTTGCATTTGTAGTAAACCGCCGAGGTTATGCAAATCTTTATATTGATGCCGAAAAACTGGCTAACATAACAGCAACTGCTGTAGGATCATTACAAGGTGTTGAGGCATATATAGGTGCTCGTGGATACATTGATAACTCACAAGTTCAGCAGTTTGATAAGTATTTTAATGGTTCGATTGATGAAGTTCGCGTTTGGAGTCTTGCTCGCACGCAAGATCAAATTGAATTATATACAAATTATAAATTGAGTGGTTATGAAATTGGCTTGATGGCATACTATCCATTTGAAACCTATACTGAGGTTATGGGTGTAATGCAATCCGAAATTTCTTTAAGCGATTTTTCTATTGATCCTTATAGTGAAGTTGGCTTAAGTCATTGTGGGGCTGCGTTAGTAGTTGGAGATAGCACTTTTACAAACAATTCGCCAAACATTAAGCGCGAACGTGCTAAATCGAAAGTTAACTTCGACTTTGTAGTAAATGATGATCAAATTATTATTACTCCAACTGATGAGCTAGCAAAAATTGAGAAATGTATTCTTGAAATTACAGTTCAAAATATTAGCGATATTCACGGTAATACTATGGCTTCGCCAGCAACATGGACCGCTTACATTAAAAAGAACCAAGTGGTTTGGGGTGACGATGTGTTTAGTTTGGAAAAAGAACTGTCGGAATCGTTAAGCTTTACCACTACCATTGTAAACGAAGGTGGAACAATGCAAAGCTTTAGTATTAGCAACTTGCCAAACTGGTTGAGTGCAAGTCCTGAAAATGGAACACTTGATCCTGATAGCGAAGTGGAAGTTGAATTTACGGTTAACGATGGTTTAAATATTGGTAATTATAGTGAAGATGTTTATCTGGTAAGCAATACCGGTTACAACGAGCGTTTAACGCTTGATTTACGAGTATTCAAGCAAGCACCAAACTGGGTGGTTGACCAAACAGCTTACCAAAGCAGTATGAACGTAATTGCTCAGTTGGCGATTAAAGAGGTAATAAGTAACGATAAATACGACAAAATTGGTGTATTTTCTGGCGATGTTTGTCGTGGGGTTTGTAATTTGGAATACAAAGCCAACTACGATGCTTACTTTGCATTCCTTGTGGTTTATGGTAACGAAAGTGGCGAAGATCTTAGTTACCGTGTTTGGGATGCCAGCGAAGGTAGGGTTTACAGCGATGTGGCTCCAACCTATAATTTTGAACCTAATAAGTTCTACGGTATAGTTGCTACTCCAATTCTATTTAACGCAGGTAATAAACTCGATAACACCATTGAACTAAATCAGGGATGGAACTGGTTATCATTTAATCTTGAAATGGACAATGCTTCGGTTAGCTCTGTATTCGATGGTTTAACTGTGGTTGATGGCGATATTGTGAAGCATACAGAATTATTCTCAGCTTACGATGTTCATTCAGCGTCATGGATAGGTTCATTAAATAAGGTAGAGCTTGGCAAATTGTATCGTGCAAACATTAAAAACGGAGGCAATTTATTATACATGGGGCGCGAAGCTAAATCGAGCGAATACGCAATTACCTTAGTTAACGGATGGAACCGTATTGGTTATATGCCAAGCGAAAATATGACTGTAAACGAAGCTTTGGCCGGATTTGTTCCTCAGATTAATGATGTAATAAAAAGTCAGTATCAGTTTGCTATGTACGATGGTTATGAGTGGATTGGTAGTATGAACTACATGGAAGCAGGAAAAGGGTATATGTACCAAAGTAACAATATGGATACGGTTCAGTTTGTGTATCCTAATGCTTCGGAGTTGAACCAAAAATCGGCGAGCATTAATGTCAATCCTAGTGCAAATACTTTTGGTGTTGATGCCGGAGACTATGAATATGTTATGAATGCAACTGCTCAAGTAACAGGTGAAGGAGTTGAGGCTGGTATGAAAGTAGGAGCTTACCTTAACAATGAGCTTCGTGGTGTAGCATCTATAACTAACATAAGTGCTTACAATAGTTATTGCTTTATTAACATATATGGCATGGCCAACGAACTTGATGCAGAAGTTAGCTTTAAGCTAATTGTTCAAAATGCAGAACTTAGTTTGACCGGTACAAGCTTATTTGCAGGGAATAGGGGCGATGGTAATTTAATAGCGCCTGTTGTACTTGATGCAGGAAGTGTATTAAGCAATTTTATGACAACCAAAAATGGCTTGGTAGTTTATCCAAATCCATTCAGCAAAGAGCTTACTATTAACTACACTTTAACAGCAAGCAATAATGTTTTTGTAGGCATTTACAATGTATTGGGTAAAAAGCTCGATGTGTTGGTTGATAATGAGATGCAGCAAGGCCAGCAAGCATTAATTTGGGATGGAAATACATCTGACGGTAACACGGTTGATCAAGGTGTATATTTTATCCACCTGCAAATTGGTGAGACGAATAATGTAATAAGAATTATAAAAGAATAATTTATAATAGTCGGGGTGCGACTTTTCTTTAAAAACCCATAGTGTTTAAAGAATTGTTCATAAGTAAAATGAGTGTAGTCGCACTCCGACTTCAAAAGCAAAAATAAAAAAGAATATGAAAAATATAATACTATCATTACTAATTGCTTTCCAAACCCTTGCTGCATTTGCCAACCCTGAAGGGTGGAGTGTAAACAGTTCGGAGTTTGAATACTCTTTAACCATTACGGGTGTTGTGAAAATAAATAATTCAGAGTTAAGTGCTGAAAATGATATAGTAGCAGCATTTGTAAATGGCGAGTGCCGGGGTGTTGCTAATGCAACATATGTCGATGCCTACCAAAAATACTATTTCTTTTTAACTGTTTTCAGTAGTGAATATTCAGGCGAAGAGGTAATACTAAAATATTACAATAAAACCCAGGATAGCATTTTTGTTGGTTTTGATGCCCTGGCTTTTAAAGATGGCGATAATCTAGGAACAGCATCCGAACCTTACATAATTCAGAAGGGTGCGGTAAATTACAACTTAACTATTTCGAATGATAGTGTTTCGGAAAACCTTTCAGCAGGCACATTAATCGGTCAGCTTGTAGCAAGTTCAGCTAAAGAATCGGCACAATATGAATTTATACTTGGTACTTTGCTCGATGAAGCAAGCTTTGAATTGATAGGGGATAAACTATATTCAAAGGTAGTATTCAACTATGAAAAACAGAGTGTTTATAGAATTAATGCGAGCGCAATAAGTACATTGCTCGATACGGTAAAGCAGGAGTTTCAAATTGATGTTATAAATGTTAATGATGCACCTTATGATTTAACATTAAGTGCGGATACCATTAGCGAAAATATGCCGATTGGCACTTTTGTGGGGCTTTTATTGGCAAGCGATGAAGATGCTGATGATAGCATTAGTTATGAGGTAACTGAAGGACAGTTTACGGTAAGCGGCGATTCACTGCTTACCGCAGCTTTTTTCGATTATGAAGCAGAGCCCTTACAAACTGTAATGATATCGGCAACCGATATTCAGGGTGGGCAGGTAACATCAACACTTACCATTAACGTACTCGATGCGGTGGATACTAAAGTTGATGACGTACAAAGTTTGCAATTTGCGGTGTTCCCAAACCCAACCAGCCATAGTTTATTTTTAAATATTCCAAATTCCATTGAAAGGCTTATTATTTTTAATACAACGGGACAAATAGTTTATGTGAGTAATTATTATCAAAGAGCTGTTGATGTATCGTCATTTAAGCAGGGTATATATTTTATTAAGGTTTTCAGTCAAACTAAAACAGGAGTAAAACAATTTATTAAAGAATAGTATATACAACTAAACAGTATCATTATACCGTAACTATTATGATTTGAGTTTAGCAAATATCGAAAATGTAAAGATCTCTTGTTTTAACTAATGGTTAGTTAATAAGGGTTTCATGGATTTTTGGTTGATGGCTGCAAGAGAACCTTGCAGCCATTTTTGTAACTATTCTTTAACGTAATGGTCTTAATTATTATGAAATAATTGTAATTTTGTAGAAAGGTCTTTTAAACAAATTCATAATGACAAAAAGCAGATTAACACGATCAAAAAATAAAGCAATAGCCGGGGTTTGTGCTGGTTTAGCAGAATGGTTAGGGTGGGACATAGCCTTAGTTAGAATACTATATCTAGTATTTAGTGTATTAAGCGCAGGTTTTCCAGGTACACTGTTGTATATTATCCTTTGGATTGTTATGCCTGATGATCAAGAAGTTTACTATTAGTGTAAAGTCAAACATGATATTTTAGTTTATAATACTCCCCCTTAGCCTCCCGAGAAATCGGGACAAGTTATCGGCAATTTCTCTGTGTAGCCTGTTTCGAGCTAGTTTCGGAAAGAATTTGCCGTAGAGGTAGAGGGGAAATCAATCCAGCCGAAACTTGGAGCCTGACTTTACACTAGAGTTGATTTTTTTGTAACATTAATTAGTTTATATAGAAACTCCTTAAGTATAATATCATAAACAGATAACATCCTTAGATAAGTATTAAAACAGTCATCCTCTCCCAAACCCATTGGGTGGGGCTGTGAGGTTTTTCAACAAAAATAATCAGTAATCAGAATATTTTTATATTTTTACTGAATTAAGCGCCCTTTAACCAAATCATTCAATGAGATATTTTATAGTTGTTTTTTGTTTTTTGCTAATCCAAAAATTTGGATTATCGCAAGAAAATAAAAGTGTTGAAGCTCTTAGGATTAATTCACCGCTCATAATAGATGGCTATTTAAATGACGATGTATATAAGAGTGCAAAGCCTGCCAAAGATTTTGTTCAGTTACAACCCTATAATGGCAAACCTTCCTTTCAACCTTCCGAAGCTTTCTTTTTTTACGATGAATCGGCCATATATGTTGGTGCAATGCTCTATGATAGCTCGCCTGATAGTATCTTTAATATGATTTCAAGACGCGATCAGATTGGTATGTCTGATTATTTTGGAGTTTATTTCGACCCCTACAACGAGGGGCAGTTGGCATATGGTTTTTTTATTACACCGGCAGGAGTGCAGACCGATATTAAGGCAGTAAAAAGTGAATGGGATTATGAAGACGGTAATTGGGATGCCGTTTGGCAAAGTAAAACCAGAGTTGCTGATAATGGATGGATTGTTGAATTGAGGATTCCTTATTCGGCCCTTCGGTTTCCTGACAAAGAAGTCCATACATGGGGGCTTAATATGTTCCGGAATATTCGTCGCTATAGTTCAAATAATTCTTGGAATTTTGTCGATAGAGAAGTGTCGGGTTTTATCCATCAGCAAGGCGAGCTTACAGATATAAAAGATATAGTTCCACCGGTACGCCTGTCGTTAAGTCCCTATTTGGCAGGTTACGGTGAGTCGAAGGGCGATGGGTCACCAACCGATTATACTTTTAAGGGAGGTATGGATTTGAAATACGGTATTAACGAAAGTTTTACGCTTGACATGATGCTGATTCCAGATTTTGGAGAGATTCAGTCTGATGATCAGCAATTAAATTTATCTCCGTATGAGTTATATTATGATGAACGCAGACAGTTTTTTACTGAGGGGACGGAACTTTTTCAACGTGGAGGCATATTCTATTCGCGACGTATTGGCGCTTGGCCCAAATTTTCAAGTAATGCCGAAGACGATCTTGAAGATAACGAAGTGGTACATTACAATCCAATAACAACCCAATTGGTAAATGCAACAAAAATATCAGGGCGAACTACGGATGGTTGGGGTGTTGGAGTGTTAAATGCCATGACGCTTTCATCGAATTCAACATTAAAAGATACTTTGACTGGAAAATTGCGTGAAGTTAATGTTCAACCTTTTACCAATTATAATGTTACGGTTGTTGATAAAACCTTAAAGAATAATTCCTACGTTAGTTTAATAAATACAAATATGGCTATGTATGATAATTCGTTTGGTGCTAATGTAACGGCAACTGAATTTCAATTGAGAGATAAAAATAAAAAATATGCCTTGGTTGGCAAGGGTGGTGTAAGTTCAAGGTATAACGATGAAACAGAAACTGGTGGTTTTGCTGACCTAGCGTTTAAAAAAAACAGCGGGAAACTTAATATTACAGTTGGGCAGAAATTTTATTCTGAAGATTATAATCCTAATGATATGGGGTATTTAACAAGTAATAATAAAACCTCTTCAAGTGCAAATATTTCGTATAATATTGTGGAGCCCTTTTTTATTTTTAAAGAATGGCATGGTGAAATGTGGTATATGTATGAACGAATTGTTAATCCAAGCGATAAATACCGAAGTGAAATAGGAGCATGGTCTGGTATGGATTTTAAGAATAGTTATTGGCTTAGCACTAATGGAGGGGTCAATTTTGAACAAAATGATTATTTTGAGGCCAGAGTGTCTGAATATTACTATTACAGGCCCTTATCGTATTGGTTAAATATTTTTGTAAATAGTGACAGACGTAAAACCTTTAGCATGGATGCAAGTAT
This sequence comes from Salinivirgaceae bacterium, assembly GCA_027858735.1. Taxonomy (GTDB): domain Bacteria; phylum Bacteroidota; class Bacteroidia; order Bacteroidales; family SZUA-534; genus GH45. The sequence goes on along the minus strand of JAQICC010000201.1, from coordinate 16,167 downwards.
AGGGAATTCTAATGTTCCTACCACCAGCGAATATGGCTATTGGACCGGAATTGGAATGGACTTTCGATTGGGTCAGAGATTCAGATTTGAATACGATTTTTACTATGAAAATTCATTTAACGATAAAGGTTATGTTGATAATACAGAAAATGAAGATACGGTATTCTTCGGTAAAAGAGATGTTCAAAGTATAGAGAATGAATTTGAAATGGATGTAGCGCTTAATAATAAACTAAGCCTAAGTTTCAGAGCACGCCATTACTGGTCGGGTGTTGAATATAAAACCTTTTATCAGTTACAAAAGGATGATGGTTCTTTACTAGAGGATGCTGATTATGATGAGGTTAGCGATGTAAATTACAATATTTTTAATATTGATATGGTATTAAGGTGGCAGTTCGCCCCAGGTTCAGAGATGTCATTGGCATGGAAAAATGCAATATTTGATGATTATGATAAAGTGATTTATCGGTATAGTGATAATATAAATAAAACAAGAAACGCTGATATATTAAACAGTGTTTCAATTAAACTGCTCTATTATATAGATTATAACTTGATTAAAAACCTTAAGAGGGAAAAATAGCCAATTTGTAAATATGCCCGGAATCAAAAAATGAAACTGGGCATTATATTAATTTTACTGATATTCACTAATTGGTGCACAGCTACAAACTAAATTTCTATCGCCATAACCATTGTCAACGCGAGCAACCGAAGGCCAGAATTTATTAAAAGTTGACCAGTCAAGCGGGTAAGCTGCACGATGGCGACTATAGGTGTGATCCCAATTGTCATCGGTACATTCAATGGCAGTGTGCGGTGCATTTTTAAGCAAATTATCTTCGGCATTTGCTGTTCCTGCTTTTATTTCTAAAATCTCCTCCATAATACTGGCCATGGCTTCAATAAAGCGATCTAATTCTTCTTTACTTTCACTTTCTGTTGGCTCAACCATTAAAGTTTCAGGTACAGGGAATGATAGTGTCGGTGCATGAAAGCCGTAATCCATTAAACGCTTCGCAATGTCGCTAGTTTCAATACCATATTCCTGACGGAAGTGACGGCAGTCAACGATCATTTCATGTCCAACTCTTCCATTGTCGCCTGAGTATAGAATACCATAATGTTCTTTTATACCTTGGGCTAAATAATTTGCATTTAAAATAGCCATTTTAGTTGACGATGTTAATCCTTCACCACCAAGCATTTTTATATAGGCATGAGTTATTGGTAGCACAAAGGCACTGCCATATGGAGCGGCAGATACAGCTTTTATAGCTTTATCTCCACCCGTTGCAATTACCGAATGTGATGGTAAATAGGGTTTTAAATGTTCAGCTACACCAATGGGTCCAACTCCGGGGCCACCACCACCATGAGGTATTGCAAATGTTTTGTGCAGGTTTAAATGGCAAACATCGGCACCAATAATGCCGGGACTTGTTAAACCCACCTGGGCGTTCATGTTGGCACCGTCCATATACACTTGTCCACCATTTTGGTGAATAATATTCATCATTTCGCGAATTTCTTTCTCAAAAACTCCGTGTGTTGATGGATAGGTGATCATGTATGAATGTAAATTAGCTTTGTGTTCTTCTGCTTTTGCTTTTAGGTCGGTAATATCAACATTCCCTTTTTCATCGCAAGCTACTACCACTACTTTTCCGCCAGCCATAACAGCACTTGCAGGGTTGGTACCATGTGCCGATGCGGGAATAAGAACAATGTTTCGATGGCCTTCACCTCTCGATTTATGATATTCGCGAATTACCATTAATCCTGTATATTCACCTGCAGCACCCGAGTTGGGTTGTAATGACACGGCGGCAAATCCGGTAATTTCTGCTAAATCGTCTTCCAATTCTTTTATTAGTATTTGATAGCCTTCAGCTTGATCTTTTGGTGCAAAAGGGTGAATGCTTCCGAATTCTGGCCAGCTTAAAGGCAACATAGTAGTTGCCGGATTCAGCTTCATGGTGCATGAGCCCAATGAAATCATTGAGTGAGTTAAGGAGAAATCTTTGCGTTCTAATTTTTTAATATAGCGCATCATTTCAGTTTCTGAATGATAGCTACTGAATATTTTTTCTTCAAGAATTGGCGAATTGCGCAAATATACTTCGTTGAAAAATACCATTCCACTGTTGGGTTCAATCGGTGTAAATTCTTTACCATTGCAAGAGCATAACACGCTTAAAATGGCATTTACATCGTCAAGGGTATTTGTTTCATCCAGACTTATGCCAATCGTATTATCGTTTATTAAGCGGAAGTTCAAATTATTATTGTGTCCCTTTTCCAATGCAGCTTTAGCATCATGACCAACAATTTTTAATGTGTCAAAGAAATCTTTATTGCTTTGTTCAATACCTATTTTAGCCAGACCATTATTCAGTAAGCCCGTTAAATTGTGAATGTAATGAGCAATTTCTTTTATGCCTTGAGGGCCATGGTAAACGGCATACATTCCTGCCATAGTGGCCAGAAGTGCCTGCGCTGTGCATATGTTTGATGTAGCGCGCTCGCGCTTAATGTGTTGTTCACGTGTTTGTAAGGCCATACGAAGGGCTGGGTTGCCATTTTTGTCAACAGAAACACCAATAATTCGACCCGGCATGCTACGCTTAAGTTTATCGCTGGTGGCGAAATAGGCTGCGTGTGGGCCACCATAACCCATGGGTATTCCAAAACGTTGGGTTGTGCCACAAACAATATCGGCACCCCATTCGCCCGGAGGAACTAATATAGCCAAGCTCATTAAGTCGGCAATAACCGATATCATGCTTTTATTTGAATGCGCCTTTTTCGAAAATGCTGCATAATCTTCAATAGAGCCATCTGAATTAGGATATTGAACAATTGAACCAAAAACTTTATCGGTGAATTCAAATGTTTTATAATCACCCACTACAATCTCAATACCAAGTGGTTCGGCACGTGTAATTAAAACATCGAGCGTTTGCGGAAATATTTTTTCATCAACAAAAAGTGTATTGCCTTCATTTTTTGTAAAAAAGCGGTCGCGCTTATTGTACATCATAATAATGGACTCAGCAGCAGCAGTCGATTCATCAAGTAACGAACAGTTGGCAATTTCCATCCCGGTAAGGCTCATTATCATAGTTTGGTAATTAAGCAAAGCCTCTAATCTACCTTGCGAAATTTCGGCTTGGTAAGGCGTATAAGAAGTATACCAACTTGGGTTTTCAAAAATATTGCGCAAAATAACCGATGGAGTAATGGTATTATAGTATCCCAAACCAATATGCGAGGTGTTAATTTTATTTTTGGAGGCTATTCCCTTTATGTACTTTAAATACGCGTATTCAGTCATTGGCTCACTAAGCTGCAATGGCACATTCATTCTAATATCTGAAGGTATAGTTTGGTCTATCAAATCATCAATAGAGTTTACACCAACTTTTGAAAGCATTTCGTCTATGTCGGTCATGCGAGGACCAATGTGGCGAGAAAGGAAATTATCTGATGACATAATGTTGTATTATTTAAGCTTTAATAAACAGAAAAATATTGCTGCAAAAATAAAACAAATCGTCACTGCTAACACCGAATGTTAATAAATATTTACATGTTTGAGAGCAAGACCTAAAATGAATAAAATAAACGGCACTGAAAACAAAACAACATTAATACTTTAGGTATGCATTTTATTTTATAATTTTGGATTAATTAATAGTATCTTGGTTATAAAAATTAGAATATGAAAAATCTGTTTTCTGCTTCAATATTAATGGTAATAGTACTTCAGTTAAGTACATTCAATGGTTCTGCTCAAGAGTCAACTTTATGGATGCGCAATGGCAAAAAAGTGCTTATAAGCGACTACAAAATTGATACAGCTGATTATTATGAGGGAATGATTTCTTATACCACCATTGAAGGTAAAAATTTGAAAAATTATAAAGAAAATGTTTTTTCAATTACTGAATTTAACGGTAAGGAAACTGTTTTATATGAACCGAATGAAGATTTTGGTGAGATATTAACTCGTGAACAAATGAAGGATTATATTGGTGGCTTTACAGAGGCTAGGTATGAGAAAATTTCACCTTTTATATTTATTGGTGCTGTTGCAGTTGGTTTTAGCGGTGTATTTGTGCCCCAACCTAATGTTGAAACAGGTGGCAATAGTATGGCGATTCCTGTTGGAATTCTTCTTCCAACCGCATATGTGGGTTTAATGGGAGCAACTACTCCAAATGCAGATAAACTTGAGCAAAAAATACAAGATAAAGATATAAATGATTACTATTTAATGGGATATCAAGAGGGTATAAAGAAAAAGCGCGTTAAAAATAGTTTATTAGGTGCTGGAATAGGCATTATAAGTGGCTTTTTATTGATATCTGTGGTTAACTAAAAAAACGGATTGCTCCATTTTTCATTACCAATAGTAGTTTTAGGACCGTGCCCTGAGAATACTTCAGTTTCTTCCGGTAAGGTAAATAACCTCTCTTTAATGCCTGATAGTAAGAGCTCATGATTTCCACCGGGTAAATCAGTTCGCCCAATGCTGTTATTAAATAAAATATCGCCGCAAAAAAGCAACCCTTCTTTTTTATTGTAAAGGGCTACACCGCCGGCAGAGTGGCCAGGTACTGATATTATCTCAATTTCTGTATTTCCGAATTTATATATATCGGCATGTTTAATGAGCTTTGTAGGTTGAGGTGGATCGTAATCAATATTTAAACCATATGCCTGACAAGAGGCTTTAAAATTATCAATATAGGGAATCTCTTTTTCGTCACATACAAAATCAACCTTATAAGTGTCAATCAAATATTTCAAGCCAAAAATATGGTCAAGGTGGTTGTGGGTGTTTACTACTGCTTTAAGTATTAAGTTGTTTTCTTTTATAAAGCTATCTAATTGTGCATTCTCTTCCGATGAAAAATTACCAGGATCAACAACAATACATTCTCTTGTTTCGTCGTAAAGTAGGTAGGCATTTTCTTGAAATGGGCTAAATATAAATGTTTTGTATTGCATAATGTAATCAATTATTAAAAGGCAAACCTATAGGAAATCTTTTAAATATACAACACAGATACTACCTGTTGTAAGTATCTATGGCTTTCTTTATTGACTCAGGTTTTTTATTATCGTCAATATAGAATTTTTTAGTGAAGATTAGGGCCATACCTCCAATAAATCCAACCATATGTGGGGCTACATAAGAAGGTGTTTGATTTGAATTTTCCATATTAGGATCGCTGGAATCTTCCTTGCTCATATTCGATATTAGACTAACCAGAGTAACTCCAAAAATTGTATATCCGGTAAATGCCATTATTCGGCCTTGTTTAACTATATTTTTATAATCTTCTAAATATATTAAACTCTGTGGGTTATCTGAAAAATCAACCTTTAGGTTGTCGTAATTTACCTTTTTTAGTTTGTCAAAGCCTTTATTGTAATAGTATTTGGTGTACGGCATGGTTGTTCCCATATACATACCTCCTCCAAATCCCCCACCATAGCCGCCGTGAAACCCATGTGAATAGCTTGTGGACTGAGTGGTTGAACTATATAGGTTAATTTTACCTTTTCTTTCACGTTCAGAGAATATAGTTGAGGAGCTGGCTTTTACATCTCTTAAATTTGAGAAAAAACCCATTTCACTTTGATAAAATTTTACATTTTCTGCATCATACTTTACGTCATCAACCAAAAAATATGCGTAACCTAAAAAAGGATGCTTTAATTCAATATTTTTTCCTTTTATAATATTGGAAGATGAAAAGTACAAATAGTTGCCTGAATAACCTTTCAAAGGATCATCGTAGATATTTAAATTGTCAGAGTTTACATTGTTAACAGAATTTACCAACTCTTCAAGATTAATTTCTATGCCTTGCCAATTGTACATAATTATATCTGAAAGCCGTATTTTAGTTTTTGTCTTTTTATTGTGAATGGTGGCGTTAAAAAAAACGTATGCACTATCTACATCTGTAATTTCACACTTAATTATTTCATTGTTTTTTCGAACAATAGCATCTTGAGCATAAGTTGAATGACAAGCCATAAGAGTTATGGCAATAATTAAAAATTTATACATTATATTGGTGTTTTGAGTTTGTTGTGGTTTCAAAAATAGAATTAATAATTAAACTTGCGAGCACTTTTATTGATTGTTTTTTTGCTTACTAATAATAACATTGAATTGTTTAATAATTTCATTTATGCATAAGATTTTTAAGATGAAAGGATGGTTATTTGCGGGATAGCTATGTCAGGTTGGTTTTTATGTGTCTGTATGGCTGAATTATTAAGAAATGAAAGCTTATATTGTTATTTATAATTTCTAAAATCTATTTTTGCATAAAAAATTTATAGCGTGATTTTTCCAGATAATTTTGAACATAAGATCGACTTTGTAAAAGTTAGAGAATTAATAAAAGAGCAGTGCAGTAGTGAGCTTGGTAAAACGCTGGTAAGCCAAATGCAATTTGCCCATAAATTTGAGAATATTAAACTACGGCTACTTGAAACCAATGAGTTTAAAAAAATAATAGAAAATGCCGTAGAATTCCCGTCGGAACATTACTATAATTTAACGAATTCGTTTGCCAAAATGAGGGTTGATGGTACCTTTTTAGAAACGAAGGAACTATTTAATTTGAGGCGTGCCATGCAAACGGTTAAGGCAGTTGTACATTTTTTCAAGGGTGAAGAGGCTGCTGATAAATATCCGAAGCTTAAGGCTATATCTCAACAGGTAGTTATACATCCCTATGTTATTGATGGTATTGATAGAATTTTAAATAAGCTAGGCAAAATACGTGATAACGCCTCACCCGAATTGGCAAATATTAGGAGAGAATTAGCGGCGAAGCAAAATGAGGTAACAAAATTAATTCACCGAATTATAGGTCAGGCTCAGAAAGATGGATGGGTTGAATCGGAAACTTTGCTTTCGGTGAGGGATGGTCGTATGGTGATACCTGTTAACGCATCGTTTAAACGAAAAATTCCGGGTATAATTCACGATGAATCGGCTACAGGTAAAACGTGCTATGTTGAACCTACACCTGTTGTTGAAATGAATAACGCCATTTCGGAACTTGAAGCTGAAGAAAGGCGTGAGATTGTTAAGATATTAAAAGAGTTTACCGATACCATTCGTCCATATACGGATGATTTAGAAGATTGTCTTCAGTTATTGGGAATAATGGATTTTATTCGGGCCAAAGCACGTTTTGCCATTAGAATTAAAGGCATAATGCCGAAGTTAGAGAACAAACCACAAATTTCGTGGGTACGCGCAAAGCATCCTTTATTGTTTTTATCGTTTGCCGAAGAAGATAGGAGCGTAGTACCCCTAGATATTAAGCTTGATTCTCAAAGTCGGATATTGGTAATTTCAGGTCCAAATGCCGGAGGGAAGTCGGTTTGCCTAAAAACGGTTGGATTGGTTCAATATATGTTGCAATGTGGAATGTTAATTCCGGTGGAGGGTGAAAGTGTTGCAGGAATTTACAAAAACCTATTTATTGATATTGGCGATGAACAAAGTATTGAAAATGATTTAAGTACTTATAGTTCTCATCTTTTTAATATGAAATATTTTTCCAAATTTGCTGATAAAAGCACTTTGATTTTAATTGATGAATTTGGTACCGGTACTGAGCCTATGTTAGGTGGAGCTATAGCGGAATCGGTTTTAAATAAATTAAACAACGAAGGGGCTTTTGGTGTAATAACAACGCATTATACAAATCTAAAGCATTTTGCATCATCGCAAGAGGGTATTGTTAATGGAGCAATGCTTTACGATACCCAGAAATTGGAACCTTTATTTATGCTTGAGATGGGTAAGCCAGGTAGTAGTTTTGCCTTTGAAATTGCTTATAAAATTGGTCTTTCGCAAGAAATTATTGACGATGCCAAAGGTAAGGTAGGTGAGGATCATGTGCATTTTGATAAGCACTTGCGTGAGATTTTACGTGATAAACGCTATTGGGAACGAAAACGTGAAAATATTCGCAAGATAGAACGCCGAATGGAGGATATGATGGAGAAGGAAAAAGCTGAATTGGAAAGGGCTCAAACTATCCGTCAGGAAATACGGCAAAAGTCGGAATTTGAAGCAAAAAAAATGCTCGCTGATACCAACAAAATTATTGAAAATACGGTTCGTAAAATAAAGGAAACGCAAGCTGAAAAAGGGAAAACCAAAGAGGCCCGGGAGGAATTGGTTGAATTTAAAGAGAAGGCTTTTAAAGTCAATTTGGAAGAGGATGAAAAAATTCAGCGCAAAATGCAAAAGCTTAAGGAGCGAGAAGGCAGAGTAAAACAAAAAGCTCCCAAGACTGATGATAAGACACCGGTGAAACCCAAAAGACAATTGCAATTTACCATTGGAATGCCAGTAAAAATAAAGGGGCAAACCAGTGTAGGTGAAATAATGGAGCTCACAGGGAAAAATGCTGTGGTGGCTTTTGGAAATTTACTAACTACAGTGGCCGAAAGTAAATTGGAGCATCTTGATAAACAAGAAAAAAGGAATCTGCAACAGGAAACGAGTGGAAGAGGCATGCAGCAGGCTTACGACATGAATCAGCGTAAAATGAAATTTAAACCCGGCTTAGATGTTCGGGGTAAAAGGGGTGAGGAGGCGCTGCAAATGGTAACCGATTTTATTGATGAGGCCATTATGGTTGGAGCTTATGAAGTGAAAATTCTGCATGGTAAGGGTAATGGTGTACTGCGGCAATTAATACGGGAGTATTTGTTTACTGTTGACATTGTAAATAAGGTGCAAGATGAACATGTTGAGTTTGGAGGAGCTGGTATTACTGTTGTAAGTATAGGTTAAGAATGGCTTCTTGAGTTTCCGATTTACCGCATAGCGAATTAACCCAGAAAATTCATGAATTTTCTACGATCAAGATATACCAACAAATTTGGGCTTATTGCATAGCCCAAATTTGTTGGTATATCTTGATCAGCCTGTTCCGGACTAGCTTCGGGAGGAATTCCCGCTTTGCAACCCACTTGACCAACACGCATTCATAGAATTCGCTTCGCTTTTCCATGAAGCGGGTTAACGGGATTCCTTGCAAATTTTATCATGTGCTAAACTAGCTTCTGTAGCGCATTCTGAATTTAACAGGCGTAATACTAAACTCCTTTTTAAAGCACTTAATGAAATAATTGCTATCTCCAAATCCTGTATCAATCGCTATTTCTGCTATCGCAGACTCCGTATTTCTAAGAAGTTTTCGGGCTTTTTGTAGACGTATTTGCATTATATAATTGGTTGGAGTCTCTCCAACAGCTTTTCGAAAAATGCGCTGAAAATTTCGTGGACTCATAAAGGCCATTTCGGCCAATTGGTCAGTGTATATTTTATCGGCGAAATTATTTTCTAGAAAATCAATAACCTTTCCAATGCGCACCAATGATCTTGCCTCGGTAGCTTCAAGGCTTGAATAGTGCCTCGATAGCAGTACAATCAATTCATCTAGCTTATTACTTAATAGCGTTTTAAATCCTTCCAATTTATGTTGATACTCCATTATCATAGAGTTTAAAATAAACTCCATTTTAGCTAGTTCCGATCTGTCAAGATGCAATTTGTTTTTGAAATGATGCTGAGCCCTATATTGTGACTCTAGAATAAATAATGCATTGTATCCCTCAAGTTTTTGAATGGTTGGTGATATAATATTGAATTTTTTATTTGGTGAAAACATTACATTAACAATTTCAATACCTGAAGCGTCTTTAAAAAAATGTCTTTGATTGCCTTGAAGAACAAAAACATCACCGGCCGAGACTAAATATTCATTCTGTTCAATAACTTGAACGCCTTGTCCTTTTAATATAAAAACCAATTCGTTAAAATCATGATAATGTTCAATTTCAGTTAAGTCGAACTCGTGAGTTATATCTTCGTCACGTTCAATTCGGCATATATTAAAAGGAAAACTTTCCTCTTCAAAGTAATGCAATCCTAATGCTTTAACTGCTTTATTATCCATAATGAATCTAAGATTGTTCTAATTCGCTAATAATTATTAAATATTCAGTCATGTTTTCTTCTTTCGATAAATATAGTTTTTTTCTAAGTCTAAACCTACTGGTTGCTACACCTCGGTTTGTTTGATTAACCCACTTTATTCATGAAAGAATAAAATGGATTTCATGAATGCGTTGTGGAATGCAGGGTCGCAAAGCGGGAAAGCCGATTGAGAAATACCCAAATTTGTGCTATTGTATTTTTTCAAATTTGTTGGTATTTCATAATCGCAGAAAATACATGAATTAATCAGGATATTGCGCCGTGCAAGTCCATAAGGCGGGGATTCATTTGGCGTAGTGAAATGAAGAATAGAAATGCTGCCCTGATTTCACATACAAGCTGCTTGTTTTATTGGTCTCATTAGTAGTCAAACCTATGGTACTTTCAGTCCATAGTGGTTTAGTTGAGATTTATTTGCAACTTGTATATTTCTCAACAGTTTACACCAGTGTACGCTGTTGTTCATGCAGGGCACACACAACGTGGTAATATGCCAATGTAAGCCAGTTAGCTGCTTCCGACGGTGCATGTATCTGGACAGGCCGCTGTTTAAACGTTTTCATGGCAGTATACCTTTATTACATAATTAAGTTGTTTTGGGTTCTTTTAAATTCAGTTTATTATTATATTTACAAAACGTATAAGTAAAGGCGAAATTCCAATAAAATGCGCAATCCCGAGGACTCGGGAGACTGCATTTTAAACAGCTTAGTACATGTGGCAAATATAGTAGTTACTAAGCTTTCATTTCGCATGCACAATTGTTGGGCGCTATTTCGGTTGTCTTTATCAACGATTGAATACAAATAGTAATTTATATTTAAATATCTCATTTAAAGCAATTCAAATTAAATTTTATGAAAAAAGGATTACTAATTATTTTTATTGTATTCGTTCCATTTTTAATGTACTCTCAGGACTTAATAATAAGATCGAATGGTAAAATATTTGAATGCAAAATTGAGAAGGAAGACGGTGTTAATCTTTATTTTTCCTTTCAACAAAATGGGCAAAAACTCAATAGCATTATTGCTAAAAATAAAATTCAAGGCTATGAGTATAATTACTTAGTTAAAGAGGCAAGAGAAAAAGACTCAATAAAAAATACCATTAATTATAGAAATAGTGTGACTATTGGAATTCTTCAAGGCGGGGGGTCATTAATAGGAGTTGATTTTGAATCTCTAATTACTAAACGTATTGGTTTACAAATGGGACTCGGTTATGTTGGTATTGGCGGTGGAATTGATTTTCATTTAAGACCCACAATTAGAAGTAGCTTTATATCCCTTCAATATTGGTATCAAGGATTTGGAGAATCCCATACTCAAAGCGTCCTAGGACCATGCTTTGTTTATCGGGGGAAGAAGTGTTTTACATTTCAAATCGGAACAGGATATGCACTAGAAAAAGGTCCAGCATGGCCTAGTGATAAAGAGCAACCTCAATTAATGCTTACATATGCAATTGGTGTTTATATACCTTATAAATAAATAAAACACAGCGCTCAATAAATAGGAATTTGAGTGGTCTGCAAGACCCAGCGATTATTCCCGGTTGAACTACAACCCGGCCAAAATAGCAGGATATTTGTTCTATGTACTTGGCGACGGTTTTTAAATTTTCGGAACTGAAAATCAGGAAGTTATATTAGAGGTAGTATGATTAAAAATAAATAAACACGTATTAAAATAACCAAATCCTCTAATTCTTTAAATATAATCAAAATGTATTTATTTATCTTAAATTATTTTATATTTAAAAAAGCTATCCCGTAGGGATTTAGTTCAACAATGGCTTAAACGTAATGCAAATCAATTAGTTAACTGTGTAATGTCAACGTATCAGGACAGCACACTGTTTTAAGCTCTTTGTGGCAACATAACTTTTGTACATAATTTAATTGTTTCGGGCACTTTTAAGTTCGGTTTTAAAATAAATTACGTAAAATTGCATTAAACAGGCGGCGCAATGGCTCGGACTGGTAATTAAAACAGTTTTACGCAATCCGTTAAACTCAGTATTTACTAAGCTTGCACTGCGTATAGCCTGTCGTTGTGTGATATAAAAAATAACCATCAATGAGAAGATTTTTAATAATTTTTACACTAATTCTACCTTGTTTGTCATATGCTCAATATGATAGGCATCAGTCGAAAATTAAGTTTGATAAAAACAGAAATGAAATAAAGGTTAGTGAATCTGACTACGGACTGCTATTGGGAGCAGGGCGTTCATTCAATTATTACGATAAAAAAACCTCAAGCTATAAAGGTAATACGCTTGGTTTAACTTTTAAATTAGACGCATATTATAAAAACTTCTTTTTCGGTCTTGCTTTTAAGCCAACAACAGGTTCGTTAACAAATCAAACGGACACAATATATTTTGATATTTCAGTTCCGCATGAAACATTATCATTGAATGATCCAAAGACAACAATTGTGATTGGTTATTCGATTGATCTTCCATATAACTTTAGTTTTGAACCATATATTGGACTTTTAACAACATCATTCTTTGCAACTGATGAAAATTCAAAAGAGATTACAGAACTTAACCATAAAGCCAGAGGAGTTACAACAGGTTTTTCAATTAATAAATATATTAGGTTAAGGTCAATAGGTGAATATTTAGTAGTTTACTTAAATAATAATATAAATTATTCTAATTATAGTAGCTTTCATTCCTCATTAGGTAACTCATTATACTCCTTAGAAATTGGAATAGCATATAAAGGTTGGTTTTTAAAGAAGGAAAAGCAATATTAAATACATCACACAGCAATGTGGTGTAATAAAAAGAAAACCAGTTAGTTAACTGTAATATGTCAAGCTGTTTGGACTCAGCGCTGTTAAAATTTTTTCATGGCAGCATACCTTTATTACATAATTAAGTTGTTTTGGGTTCTTTTAAATTCAGTTTATTTGTATATTTACAAAACGTACAAGGAAATGCTAATTTTCAATAAAATGCGCAATCCCGAGGATTCGGGAGACTGGATTTTTAACAGCTTTGTGCAATCAGTAAAGTTAGCAGTAACTAAGTTTGCACTTCGTATCCACCAATGTTATGGCCAAGGTAAAATGAACTAATAATAAAGCAGGAATAAATAATTATGAAGCAAATTTTAGAGTCCACATTTTGGACAGAACTTTTCAAAAATGGCCAAAGTTGGCTAATTAATGAACTGCCGGGAATATTAATTGTTTTAGTGCTATTTTTTTTAGCAATTAGAATAGTTAGATTTTCTCTAATAAAGTTAAAAAGAAATCTTTTAAACTGTGCTGAAAAGAATGTTAATATAGACACAGTTGAAGCAGGAAAAAGGATTCATACCTTAACATCTATTATTCATAGTTTAATAAAAATTATTCTCTGGGTAATATTTATTATGATTATACTGGAAAAATTCGGTATAAATGTTGCCCCAATATTGGCAGGAGCAGGTATCATTGGATTGGCTGTTGGTTTTGGAGCACAAGAACTGGTAAGGGATTTTATTTCCGGATTTTTTATTCTCCTCGAGAATCAAATCCGAGCAGGAGACTATGGAATAATAGATGGTACAGAAGGTTTAGTAGAAACAATAGAGCTCAGAACCCTGACTTTAAGAGACTTATCTGGTGTAGCCCATATTTTTCAAAATGGTAAGATTAATAGGCTTTCCAATATGACCAAAGAATGGTCGGCCATGGTTTTTAAAATCGGTGTTGCATATAAAGAAGATGTTGATCATGTGATACGAATTATGCAAGAAGTAGGTGATAAAATGTGCCGTGACCAAAACTATAAAGAAAAGATACTTGAACCTCTTTTAATCATGGGATTAGATAAATTTGACGATAGTGCAGTAATAATTAAAGCAAGATTGAAAACTATTCCTGGTGAACAATGGGCTTTAGGTCGAGAATACAGAAAACTTCTAAAATATGCTTTTGACCAGCATAATATCGAAATACCATTCCCACATACAACTGTTTATTGGGGTGATAAAATAGATACTTTAAAGTTAGATGTCAATAATCAAATTTTAGAAAAATAAAAATAGTAACCATACTTTTTCAGAATTGAATTAAAGGGTGAAAGATGGTGTGATACGCAAGATGATAAATAAATGGCTCAAAGCAGGAGTGCTGGATGGGAAACAACTATGTTATCCAGAAGAAGGTTCTCCTCAAGGAGGGTTAATATCTCCATTATTGAGTAACATCTTTCTGCATTATGTATTAGATGAATGGTTCTCAGAACAGATTCAACCTTTATTATCAGGTAGAAGTACTATTGTTCGTTATGCAGACGATTTTGTCTTAGGATTTGAAAACGCATCGGATGCTAAAAAGGTTATGGAGGTCTTGCCAAAGCGGTTCGAGAAATTTAAGCTTGAACTGCATCCAGAAAAGACCAAAATAGTAAACCTTAACAGTAAACGAGGTGAGGGTGAAAGGAGTTTCGATTTTCTTGGATTTACCCACTACCTTGGCAAAAGCCAAAAGGGGAAATTAGTATTGAAAAGAAAAACAAGTAGTAAGAAACTTACTTTAGCATTAACAAAAGTCCAAGATTGGATTAAACGTAACAGAAATAGGAAATTAAAAGAACTTATATTTGATTTGAATCGCAAATTACAAGGTCATTATGGTTATTATGGAATTACTTTTAATAGTAAGGGTATTAATGGTTATTTTCGACAGGTAAGGCGGATTTTGCATAAGTGGTTGAACAGGCGTGGTGGAAAACCTTCATGGAATTGGGAAAAGTTTGGGAAGTTAATCACAGTGTGGATGCCTCTACTACAACCCAAAATTTATCATTCTTATCTTCCTGCGAAACCAGTTTGAGAGGAACCGTATGCGAGAAAGATGCTAGTACGGGTCTGTGAGGGAGTGGGGAGGTAACGAACCGCTCTACTCGGAGGACGACTTAAACGTAGGGGCTACATGGAATTCCATGATTATTTTCAGCGCTTTTCTCATGCAGATAGTTACAAACTTGACTTTGATTTTTGTTAACAGCCATGTTCGTTGAACCGCCGTATACTGGACGGTACGTACGGTGGTGTGAGAGGTGCACCGGCGGGGCTACAATCCCGTCGGCCGTCTACTCGATTGTGTGTTCGCCATTTCTTATTTTTATTAATAAGCCTTCGAATTTACTCATAATTATGACTGAGGAATTAATAATTTAAAAGATTTATTATCATGCAAATTTTCAAAATGTTTTTCATTTAGCAGTTCGTCTTGCAGGGTTTCTGACAATTCAAGTGCCTTTTTTATATCTTTTAATGCTTCAGTTTGTTTATTCAGTTTTGAATAAGCACAAGCACGCTGCCAGTATGCCAGAGAGTAATTATTGTCAAGCTCAATAGCGTTATTTGAAAGATTCAATGCCCAGCGCACTTCTCCTATTTCTAATAATGCATCAGCCTTATAGGTCATTGCTTCAATATCATCCGGTTTTATATTTAAAATTTCATCATATATAAAAATCTTATCCTCGTCACTTTTTTCTAGTCCAACGCGCATCCATAAAGAGTGAATTGAATTTGTATCTGTTATATTTTTTTGCGTTTCTATGATGACTTTCGAACGCTCCGTCATTTTCACCTCAATCTGCTGTAAACGACTTTCATAGTCTGAAGTAAGCGTTCGTATTTTCTTTGCCATATCAATCTTTAGACTCTTTTTTATATCATTCAAAGAACGCCAACCTAAAAGCACCAACAATGATGCTGATGCAGTTATTATGTAAAAAATATTATTTATTGTGCTTGTGGTATAATTAATTGCTCTATCTGATGACTCTAATTTAGCTTCAGAAATTTGTTTTGTAACCTGTGCTTTCAAGCTTTGATTTTCCTGTCTCAAACTTTTTATTTCATCAAGTATATATCTTTCAATAAATGGCTTGTATAATGGCTGTTCGATAGTATTTACTTTAACGTTATCTTTCGAAAATAAAGTAATTGGTATAATAAAAAATATTATTGCTAAAAATAATATTGACATGCTAGTATTGAGTTTTTTCATAATTTTAATTTTACCGCAAGCTTTATAAAAATATTGACACAGACAATTTTTTCATCTTTTTTCCTTATCCGGAGATTC
>JAQICC010000163.1 GCA_027858735.1 Salinivirgaceae bacterium | reverse complement strand
TTGGTGTTCATATATTGAGTAGCCTGCCCCGATTATTTCGGGGAAACGAAATATGTTAAAACCTTACAAGGCCTCAGTCGATTGAGCAGATTTGCGTTAGCGAATCGCTCAATTTGGGTTCTATAATAAATTCTAAAAACAAAACTTAAACAGCTTCTAAAACTAAAATATTTTAAAAACGAATTGTAATACAGAAAGGGCTAAAAGAAAAATAAATACTATCAGAGTAATATTAAATCGACTCCTTTTCCTGTCAAGTGCATATTTTGCATAATCAAAACGCATAATATTCTGAAGACTTGAAAAAGCATGAGGCGATTTCTTTACAAACTCAATAACATTGGGCTCTTTAATTAAGTCTTTAAAATTTGCATCTTCGTCATTTTCATAGGCTGAAAATAGAATTATCTTGACATTGGAGTTTAGCTCTGCTAACTTTTTAATAACTGCCAAACCATTAAGCCCCCCCTCTTCATCAGGCGATTGTAAATAATAATCGAGTATAAGGTAATTGTATTTATTTTTTAGGTAGCCATTAGAAAAATAGTCAAGTAATTCACTTCCACTTTTAAACTTTACAATATTATATTCGGCATTATACTCCAGCAGTTTATCATTCAATACTTCTGCCTGAGTTTGATCGTCCTCAACAATAAAAATGCGTATATCGTTCGATATTTTCAAGATTACTTATGTATTTATCCTTAGAAAGTATTTAAAACCTTACAGCTTCTTAGCAATTTACTAAATTAACACCAATAAGCAAAAGCTATTTTCAATTTCTTCTTTTATTGCCTTTTGAACGTTTATTATTTTCCTCTGGTTTAAAATTTATTGCAGGATAATATACCCATAAACCATCTTCATACTTTAGTGCATCATATGAAAAATCAGGGCCATAAAATTGCTTATTCCCATTGTATATGGGGCTACTTGGAGATAAATGATCCATAACAATCATTTGAAAATCAGTACTGTATGTCAGCATCATTGATGCCATGCGAGAATATTCAAAAACAATACGCTTCACCTTAGATCGCCCCGAAACAAAAACAGGCTTTCCAAATTTCGGACGACCACTTTCTGTAAAAACCAACGATTCTACTACCTTTTTATTACTATAAATAGTATTCCCATCCCACCCTAGTAAAACATACAACTGACCATATTGACTTTTACTCTCAATAATTTCATAATACGTTGCTCCATACCAATTATCATTTGTCAATGATGCCATTTCAAGTTCTTTAATCTCGTTTGATTTATCTATAAGTGGAAATAAAAGCACCTCCTTTTCGGCTTTACTTAAATATTGAATAAATCCGAAATGAATGTGCGAACCATCGGCTTTTATAGCATACCAAGTAAAAATTCTGACTAAACCATCATTAGACTGAATTTTACCAATCGAAAAAATCGAATCGAAAGGATAGTAAAATGATCCTTGTTTTTTTAGTACATTTTCAAAATCAGTTACAATATCAGTAGCTAAAACATCCAGTTTAGCATCGTCAAATCGTATCTCAACAAGCTCTGCAACTTTTTGCGATAATCTTATTTCATCTTCAACTAGAGTACTATCAATTATATGCTTTCCCAAAGTATTTGAAAAAGCATTCAGACCTAAGAAAAAAACAGTAATTAATAATAAAATATTCTTCAAATCAACTTCTTTAATGAAAGGTAAAAACGCGGTAAAAATGTAAAATTTTTATAATTCTTCCGAAATTTCATCCATTGCTTTTAACAGCATATTCGATATTTTTTCAATTTCAGCAATAGTAATTGTTAATGGAGGTGCTATTCGAAAGGCCGATTGAGTAAATAAGAAAAAATCATATATTATGCCTTTTTCTAAACAAATCTCAAAAAATCGATCGGCATTAACTTCGGGTTTCATTTCAACAGCTAAAAACAACCCTTTCCCTCTAATATGATCAATTAGTCTATGGTTTAATAGCTCTCTAAATTTTGCGCCTTTTGCATTAGCCTGTTTATGCAAATTATCATCCACAATAAGTTTTAATGATGCCAAACCTGCTGCACAAGATACCGGATGGCCTCCAAAAGTTGTAATGTGCCCAAGTGCCGGGTTTGAGGTTAATGTATCCATAATTTGTTTTGACGAAATAAAGGATCCTATGGGCATACCACCACCCATTCCCTTTGCCAAGCAAAGTATATCAGGAGTAATTCCATAGTGTTCAAAAGCAAACATTTCACCTGTACGCCCGAAACCAGTTTGTATTTCATCAAAAATTAATAAGGTTCCTGTATCATCACATTTTTGTCGAACCGCTTTCAAAAAGCTATTTTCGGCCACAAGTATCCCTGCTTCAGCCTGTATAACCTCCATAACTACACAAGCTGTTTTATCCGTAATTCTTTCAAGCGATTCTGTATGGTTAAAATCCATGAAATCGACTTCCGGTAGAAGTGGCTGAACAGCTTTCTTAAGCTCTTCGCCTCCATAAATACTTAAAGCTCCATGAGTACTCCCATGATAAGCCTTATTAAAAGCCAATATTTCACGCCTTCCGGTAAATCGTTTTGCCAATTTCATGGCTCCTTCAATGGCTTCACTACCTGAATTTACAAAATACACACTTTGAAAACTACCGGGTAAAACGTCAATTATAGCTTTAGCAAAGTTTACTTGAGGCTCTTGCACATATTCACCATACACCATTAAGTGCATGTACTTTTGCGTTTGATTATTTACAGCTTCAATAACTTTAGGATTACAATGCCCCACGTTACTTACTGAAACTCCCGATACTAAATCAACATATTCCTTTCCGCGTTTATCGTAAAGATAAATACCTTTAGCATGATCAATTTCCAAAGCCATTGGGCATGGAGAGGTTTGTCCTACATGCTGTAAGAATAAAGTACGTTGCGATACCATATATATTATTTTGAAATAAGATTTAAATCGTCCATTAAATTATCCCGGTACGATTTACCGATTGGAATCACCTTGCTACTATTATCAACTTTAATAATTACATTATTATCTTCAATCTGTTGAATTTGTTTGATATTTACAATGTACGACCGATGAACTCTTTTAAATTTACCTATTGGTAATTTATTTTCAATGGCTTTCATTGTAAAATGAATGGTGAACTTTTCTTTAAACGTATTAACTGTTACATAGTTCTCCAAGGCCTCAACCCATAATATATCATCGTAGCGAAGTCGAACTAAAGTTGAGTTCTTCTTTTTAATAAAAATCTCTTCGGGATGATTTGAAATACTTTCCTTTTCCTGATATCGTTTTTGTGCTTTATTTACCGATTTATAAAATCGAGGTAAGGCCAATGGCTTAAGCAAATAATCAATTACATCATATTCATAGGCTTCCAAAGCGTATTTTTCCTCGCCTGAAATAATTATTATCATAGGTGGAGAATCAAGTGTATTAAGAAACTCTAAACCACTCATTTCCGGCATTTCTACATCTAAAAACATTAAATCTACCGGTTCTTCTTGTTCAAATATTTGAAAGGAATCTAAAGGACTTTCAAATGACCCTATTAAGTTTAAACCATCTGTTTTATCAATAAAGCCTTCAACTATTTTACGACTTAAAGGATCATCATCTACTATTATGCAATTCAGATGCTTATTTTTAATTACGATGTCAAAATACAACTAAATATAAAAATAATAATCATCATTAAATTAAGCAACTATTTTTTAAATCAAGTTGAATATAATTATAAGGT
>JAQICC010000159.1 GCA_027858735.1 Salinivirgaceae bacterium | reverse complement strand
ATGCGGGTTACCCCGACATAGCCGAACCCAAATTTGAGCATCAAATTTGGATGTGAGACTTAGTCGCTGTCGGAGACAGCAATTATTCTCAAGAATAATTGGGGTTAAAAATTATAAGGTGTAGATAATGAAAAATATAGGTGCTTTTTGTCAAATTTTATGAATTATTCAGGCTATAATGCATTAACCAAAAAAACTTTTCAACAATTCCGAATTAAGAATAAACAACATCGTTTATAGTTTTTATATTGTTCTATTTTTGTTTGAAATTTTGAAAAATCTATGAAGCAATATCTCGATTTACTCGACCATATTTTAGAAAAAGGCTCAAAAAAAGAGGACAGAACTGGTACTGGAACTATTAGTACTTTCGGGTATCAAATGCGTTTTGATTTATCGGAAGGATTCCCCTGTATTACGACCAAAAAACTTCATCTAAAATCAATAATATATGAGTTGCTCTGGTTTTTAAGAGGCGATACCAATGTAAAATATTTGCAAGACAATGGTGTGCGAATTTGGAATGAATGGGCTGATGAAAATGGAGATCTAGGTCATGTATATGGCTATCAATGGCGCTCGTGGCCAAAACCCGATGGTACTCATCTCGATCAAATTTCACAACTTATTCATGATATTAAAACCAATCCCGATTCGCGCAGGCTTATTGTAAGTGCGTGGAATGCAGGCGACATAGAAAATATGGCTTTACCACCGTGTCATGCCTTTTTTCAGTTCTATGTAAATAATGGGAAATTGTCTTGTCAATTGTATCAACGAAGTGCCGATGTATTTTTGGGAGTTCCTTTTAATATAGCTTCCTATGCATTGTTAACTTATATGGTTGCTCAGGTTTGCGATCTTGAACCGGGTGACTTTGTGCATACCTTTGGCGATGTTCATATTTACTCAAATCATATTGATCAGGTAAAGCTTCAACGATCACGTGAAATACGCGAATTACCAAAAATGTGGATTAACCCTAACATAAAAGATATTTTTGAATTCACCGGCGACGATTTTAAACTTGAAAATTACGATCCGCATCCACATATTAAAGGTGTAGTAGCAATATAAAAAATCATTAGTGTTCGAGTAAAATTCAAAATTTCACTTGACACCTAAAAAGTAAAGACTATAAACGACAAATTGGATTGTAAGGGTCTATTTTAAGAGAATACGGATTTTTAATAAGTTGATTGTAATTTTAAACTGATAATCAATATCATAAATAATTATATCGATTTGATTTAATCAGTGTACCGCCTTTTATTGTTTATTAATGATAAAAATATTTTAAAATGAGTAAAATACTTTCAATAATTGTAGCAGTTGCTGAAGATAATGGCATTGGAAACGAAAATAAGCTACTAACCCATATTTCGGATGATTTAAAACGATTTAAAAAAATTACCAAAGGTCATACTGTAGTTATGGGTCGCAATACTTGGTTTTCTTTACCCAACCGCCCGCTGCCTTATCGTCCAAATATTGTTATTACCAATAATCCTGATGAGAAATTTGAGGGAGCTACAACGGTATATTCTATTGATGAAGCTATAACACAGTGTCCTGAAAATGAGGAAAGTTTTATTATTGGAGGCGCTATGGTGTATCAACAATTCTTTCCCAAGGCTGATAAGTTATACCTTACAAAAATTCATAAAACTTTTCCAACCGATACATTTTTCCCTGAAGTGCTCCAGTCGGAATGGAAAGTTTTGAAGGAAGAGCATATTAATGATGATGAAAAGGCAGGGCTTAATTATTCGTTCATTGATTTGGAAAGGATTTAAATTTTCTGTAAAAAGGCTCACCTACTTTTTAACCTGAATACATCAAACTTAACGCATCCGGAAATTATCTTAATAATTATTTTACATTATTAGATTGCGTTTTAGAATTGATAATCAGAATGTTAAATTAATTTAAGAGAGCGTATGAATGGGTTAGGTTAACAAATTAATGGAGTGTTTGTTAATTTTAATTGATACATCATTTAATCCTTTATGATTATTGTTTCGTCAATAAATATTATGAGTAAGCAACCTTTTTATTTCAAGTTGTATCTTTACATACGCATATAAAAATTATTACGTTTACTATTTTGTAATTTTTGCATTTCATTTATGATCAAATTTTTAACTAAAAAGTATTAAGAAAATGAAAAAATTATTTGTTTATGGTGTTGTAGCAATGGCAATTATGGCTACATCATGTGAGAAGGAATCTGACCCAAATGGCGATGCTGGAATTGTTGATAAACCGGTTACAGAAGCAGATACTGTTTTCTCGGAAATTACCGTTGAACAACATAAGGCTAACATTGAAGAAGAAGGTGTTGCAATGCTTGACAAAATACAACTTATGGAACAAGAGCCTGCTATTGATGCAAATTATTCAATGGCAACCTTAATGGATGAAAGTACTCCATTTAAAAATGCAGGTATTTCAGCTGAACAATTAAAATCTGCTATAGCATTTGCTCCGGTTTATGCCTCGGCAAAAATTAATGAAACTGGAGTTGAAGGTATTCTAAAGTCAACCTTAATAAATCCGGCAGAAGAGCCTGAAACAATTCAGGAAATGTTTGATGAGCTAGTGGGTATTTATGAATGGAATCCAAATATTTACGAATGGGATTACACAGATACTGGTGATGATATTGTTCTTAAATTTCCTGCAGTTGAAGGTGGAACAAGCAATAATGCATCGTATACAGTAACTTATGTGGGTTATACAGACCCAAACCCACTTCAAGATGTTGAAGATGGATATATGGGTGATATACCTCAAAATGTTGCAGCAACCCTTAAAGTTGACGGTTCTGAAGTGTCTAAATTCACTGCCAATGCAGTTTACGATTCAGAAGGTATTCCTACTTCAATTGATGTGACTTTTTCAATGGGAGAATTTGTATGGAATGCGAATTTAACAAATACTGTTAATGCTGCATTCGACGCTGAAGCATCATTTAAACATGCTAATAATACTATCTTGAAATTTGCTTTTGGTGTAGCAGGCGATTGGACAGAAGCAAACATTGAAGATAATTTTGCTATTACATATTATGCGGAATGGTATGATGAAGAATTAGGATATTGGGTTTCTGGCGAAATTGATGAAAGTGAACTTGATAATTTTGATTATACTTGGTCAGAAGTTGAATTTGATGTACATAAAGTTATAAAAGAGGGTAATGCTTCGTTTCAGGCCATGAATATGAAGATTGTTGGTGCCATTGATGCGGAAAAATTAGGTGACGCAATAGAAGCTATACCTGAAGGTTTATATGATAACGATGAAGACGAGGCTGTAGCTAAAGAAATTGAAGCTATGAATGAGCATGTTAGTCTTTCTTTACGTTACGGTGATTCTAACGAAATAATTGCTTTGATTGAAGCATATCCGATAAGTGAAGAATATTCGTATGAAGAGTACTATTACGATGGTGAATGGCATGATACACCTAGAACTATAACCGAAACAGATTATTGGATTGGTATGCGTTTTGTATTTGCCGATGGATCAAAAGTTGATATGGAAACTTATCTTGACGAAGGTTTTGATGATTTGATTCAGGAATTGGAAGATTGGGCGGACAGTTTAGAAGAAACTTACGGAAAATAGAGAGCTCAAAACATATTTTAAAGCCGGGCATTGTCCGGCTTTTTTATTTGTGAAATTCAAGTTTTAATAGTTCAGGGAATTGGAATTTGCAAACTGAATCAGTTTTTTTTGCTGTGAAAGAATAAAAACTCTAGCCCGGATTATTCACGAATAATCCCTGTCTCCGACAGCGACTAAGATTTAGTAAAAACTTTTGAAAAAAGTTTAACTGCATTTAAGTCGGGACTATCCTGACCTTTATGCATAT
>JAQICC010000151.1 GCA_027858735.1 Salinivirgaceae bacterium | reverse complement strand
TCGCCTGAACTTTCCTTGGCCAACCCTCTCTTAAAATAAGCATCTGCATAATCAGGATCAAGCTCAATGGCTTTATTATAGTCCGCAATTGCCGCTTGAATGTCGCCTGAACTTTCCTTGGCCAACCCTCTATTAAAATAAGCATCTGCATAATCAGGATCAAGCTCGATGGCTTTATTATAGTTAACGATTGCTCCTTTGAAGTCTTTTTGATTATACTTGATAAACCCGATATTAGAATAAGCCCTTGCATAAACAGGATCAAGCTCAATGGCTTTATTAAAGTCGACGATTGCCGTTTTAAGATCGCCTGAACTTACCTTAGTAACCCCTCTATTAAAATAAGCATCTACAAAATCAGGATCAAGCTCAATGGCTTTATTATAGTCAACGATTGCTCCTTTGAAGTCTTTTAATTCATTTTTAGCAAACCCCCTGTTAAAATAAGCATCTGCATTATCAGGATCAAGCTCAATGACTTTATTATAGTCAACAATTGTTCCTTTGAAGTCTTTTAATTCATTTTTAGCAAACCCCCTGTTAAAATAAGCATCTGCATCATCAGGATCAAGCTCAATGGCTTTATTATAGTCAGCAATTGCTCCTTTGAAGTCTTTTGAATCAGCTTTATCAAGCCCCTTTTTATTGTATTCTGCTGCTGTTTGAGAAAATGATAAATTCAATATTAAAAAAAAGACTGATGTTAATAGTAATATTTTTCTCATAATTCAGATATTTTTGTTCTCCTACATAGAAAGTGAAAGTCTCTTATTATCATCTTAATCAATGAGATGTAAATTTAATAATAATATCCTTAGAAAAAATGTTATGGAAGATTAAAATCCTATTTTTCATATTCGATAGATATTTCGGAGCAAGCTGCCCTATATAACGGAAGCACAATTTGGTATGTTTTAATGTAATAAGTAGCGCTCCACGCCAGTCAATTCCTGCATTATTATACAAACCTACACAGCCCAAGCACTTCCACCCTGCAAACCAAACGACAACCCGTGTCGTGTGCCTAATGTTTAAAAAACATGCAACTACAGAGCCGCACAAATAAATTATGTTATATTTGAAAAGTAAACACCAAACCACGCTGAACCGTTTTTTAAACGTTTACAAAAAACAGCTAAGCGACCATCAACCATTCGCTTATCGCCCGAACGGTGGGTAGATATAGAGTATTAATAGTAGATATAAATACGTTGTGCGGCATTGAAATAGACAGCAGTACCATTTAGAAAAATACAACTGAATACTTTACTATGTACATAAAAGAAATCAAAATTGAGAATTACGGACCAATTACAAATTTGGATATAACACCAAAATTCGATGATAATGGGAAACCAAAACCAATTGTATTAATTGGGAAAAATGGTTCTGGTAAAACACTTTTGCTTGGTAATATTCTTGATGGATTGATAGAACTAAAACGCCAGAAGTTTTCAGAATTAAAAGAGGTTGGAGAGAATAAATACCTTAAAGTTGGGAAAAAGGATTATATCAAAAATCGTGATGAATACTCTTACATTAAAATCAAATTTGGTGATGACCAGCACTCGGCTACATTTATAGATTTAATGACAGGAATTAATCATGCAGACTTTTTATCTAAATATGGAAATAGAAATTTTGAAGGACAGAATGATGGTTAATTTAAGCAAAGTGGTTTTTATAAAAAATGTAATGTAACGAACAAAGACATTTTAAAATGTTTTGAAACAAATATTATTTCATTTTTTCCACACAGCAGATATGACCATCCTGCTTGGCTGAATAAAGAGACAACAATAGGTTTTTCATTTAGAGAAAAGTTCATTGACCATGACAACAAAAGCATAATTAAGCATGATGTAATCAAGGAAGTTGAAACATGGATATTAGATTGTTTGCTTGACAGAGAAATCTATGAAAAACAACTATTGCAAGTTCAAAATTTTCCAATGAACATGTTTGTAGGTTATAAAGGAAAAAATGCAGATATAATTAAT
>JAQICC010000100.1 GCA_027858735.1 Salinivirgaceae bacterium | reverse complement strand
CTCCCAGGAGAGAATTACAAAGCGGAAGCGGGCGAGTCTTCCCCTGGGGGAAGTGCCTTTAGGCGAAGGGGGAATAAAGGTTAATTTACCCGTATTATCATGCTTGACTTGACACTAGTCTTTATCAGAGACTGAGTTTTCTTGCAAGCACTATTTAGTGCTTATCGGGGCGCGACTCTATTTGCAAAATATGGAGCTGTATAATTTACACATATTCAACCAATTAAAAAGTCGCACTCCGACTATCACACAAAAAGGATGAGTTTATGGACAGACACTATTTAAGCAATTGTTTAAGTTTTGTTTTTAGAATATATTGCGAAGCTTTTTTTGAAAGATTGATGCATTTTTGAGCTACATAACCTGTTCCGAACTTGTTTCGGGAGCCATAGCTACGTATTGAAAAAATAACGATAATCTGGTAAAAAAGGCATATAACAAAACTGATGGATAAAAATTAAACAGCTTTTAAGAACATTTTTGTATGTTTGTGCTGTTTGATATCAACTATATAGATTGGAGCAAGTAGCCGCAAATACAGCATTTAAAATTATTGATAAAGCCCAGTTTGAGGAGCTTTTTAATAAGCATTACAGCAATTTGGTTGCTTATGGCAATAATTTTCTGAAAGATATTGAGGCCTCGGAAGAGGTTGTGCAGGAAGTGCTTTTCAAACTTTGGACCAATCGTGAAACGCTCGAAATTACTTCATCAATAAATTCTTACTTGTTTAGAGCAGTTCGAAATAGCTGTTTAAATGTAATTAAGCATGTAAATATTCGCGAAGATTATAAGGAACATAACGAGCGTGTTATTCAGATGGAAGAAGGCTCTTATGAAGATGAAGTCATCGTTTCTGAATTGGAAGAAAAAATTCGCGAATCGATTGATCAGCTACCCATTGAAAGGCGCAAGATTTTTATAATGAGCAGGTACGATGGCTTAAAATACAGAGAAATAGCTGAAAAGTTAGGAATATCGGTTAAAACCGTAGAAAATCAAATGGGAAGTGCATTAAAGTTTTTACGAATCGAACTAAGAGAATATATGCCTTGGTTGATATTATTTTTTAGCCATTTTTTTAAAAATAACATCTCTTGATATAAGTCATAATATCAAGAGAATAGGTTTTTCTTAATGAGCAAATGAACATATTAATTAATGAGCACATAAATTTAGAATAGGGGTAAAATAAAACACGATTGTCATCATAGCAGAAAACAATGACACAATATAGTTCACATATCGACGAAACGCAGTTAATGCTTTTTCTTTTAGGAGAAGCTTCCGCTGAACAGACGCAACAAATTACTAAATGGTTGCTCGAATCGGAAGAAAACCAAAAGGAACTAGACCTGTTAGAAGCCATTTGGGCTGAATCGAGTAAATTAACTCCAAATCCTGTAGCAGTTGATGTAAAAGGAGCTTGGGGGAGTATGTCGCTTCGTGTTGACAATTTTGAAGAACAACAAATAAATAAAATAGGTAAGGTTAGAACGCTAAATCAAAAAATAGCTCGAATATCATTCCGAGCTGCAGCAATTTTGGTAGTGGCAATAGGGATATTCAAATTTATAATCGACCCGGTATTGCCAGTTGAACAAATGGCCTTTTCGGCTTCAAGCGAGGTTTTCAAAGGTACCTTACCCGATGGGTCGAAAGTTGCATTGAATTTAAATACAAAACTTTCGTATCCCAAACGATTTAAACAAGGAACCAGAAAAGTGAAATTAGAGGGAGAAGCATTTTTCGATGTGGCTCACAATCATAAAAAACCTTTTATAATTAGCGCAGGCGATGCCAACATAAGAGTATGGGGTACCTCATTTAATGTTAAAGCCAATAAAGGTGATGATGTTGAGGTTTCGGTTTCAACGGGTAAAGTTCAGCTATTTAAAGTTGATAGTGTTTCTGGAGATACAGCCTCAATTTTTTTAACAGCAGGACAAAAAGGGATATTGCCATCAAGGACTTCAAAGCCTGAAAAACTTGACGAACAGGTTGAACCCGATGAAATGTTTTGGATGGATAGCACTTTAGTTTTTCAACAGATTGAACTTAATAAAGTAATTAGTACTCTTGAAAAATACTATAATGTAAACATTACCATTGAAAACAGAATGGCACTGACTTGCAGTTACACTGCAACCTTTAGCAATGCTGATATTGAAGATATTCTTGAAATGATGGCTACAACATTTAATTTTCAATTGCTTAGCGAAAATAATAGCTTTGTGCTAAAAGGTAACGGTTGTTTAGATGATTAAAGTTGCAAAGCATTCATATATTTTACTTCTTTTTACCCTGTTTCTGGCAAGTAGTGCATGGGCTCAAACCAATCATCTGAATAAAATAATATCAATTTCTGTTACCAACACATCTATTGAAGAACTTCTCATTTTAATAAGCAAGCAAGGTAAATTTAATTTCTCGTATAATGCCGATATTGTTAATGGCGATAGCGTTGTAACATTTGAAGTAAATAAAACGAGCGTTGAAAAAACGCTTAATGTATTATTTAAAAAACGAGTTAGGTATAAGGTAGTAAACGATCATATAATTCTGCTCCGAAATTACAACATTCAAAAAACAGGAAAGCAGTCGCGTAAATCAATGAGTTCAACCGGTTACACACTAACCGGTTATGTTTTAGATGCCAATACTGGTCAGGCGCTGCAAAATGCTACTATTTACGAAGTTGATGGCAAAATTTCGGCCATTACCAATTCACAAGGTTTTTATATGATGGTTTTACCCCCCGATAGGCAATTTAGAGGAGTAAATTATTGCCGCTACGATTATATTGATTCCATCCTATTTATTCGTCCCTACGAATCAATGCAGCTCGATGTTGCTTTAAAGCCCAGACATATTAAAATTCAGAAAATTCAATCGAAAACCACCTTGCTTGAACCCGATTTAAAGTCAACTACCATAGTAAACTGGTTGGTACCCGAAGAAGCAGTAACAACAGCAAAAAATATAAGACTACCTGAGCTTAACTCCATGCAAATATCGCTTCTGCCTTTTTTAGGCAGCGATTATAAGTTAAGTGGAACCAAAACAAACAACCTTTCTTTAAATATTTTAGCCGGTTATACCGGGGCTGTTGATGGACTAGAACTTGGAGGTGGTATAAATATTGTACAAAACGACGTAAAGGGAGCCCAGCTGGCCGGCTTTGGAAATGTTGTTGGTAAAAATACAAGAGGAGCCCAATTAGCAGGCTTTTTTAATATAAATAATGGCTCAGTTACTGGTGCTCAAATTGCAGGTTTTCAAAACACATTAAATGGTGAAATGCATGGTGTGCAACTTTCAGGTTTTAACAATGTTACCACCCAAAATGTTGATGGTATACAAGCAACTGGTTTCGTAAATGTAGCTTTCAAGGATGTAAATATGGCCCAATTAAGTGGCTTTGTGAACTACGGGCGAAACATTGGAGGGCTGCAGGCCACAGGCTTTGTAAATATGGCCACAGGCAATGTTGAAGCTGCTCAGCTAGCAGGTTTTGTAAATTTAAGCCGCGATGTAAACGGATTACAAGCAGCCGGTTTTGTAAATATTGCCAATGGTAATATAGGGGCTGCTCAACTTGCAGGCTTTGTAAATTATTGCGATAGTGTTACAGGGGCTCAGTTGGCTGGTTATGTTAATTTTGCGCGACTAAATGTAACGGCTCTTCAGGGAGCTGGCTTTGTAAATTATGGAAGCTCGGTTACTGGTGCCCAGCTGGCAGGGTTTACCAATATTTGCTTAAATGAAAATAAAGGCGTTCAAATATCTGGATTTTTAAATTACGCCCATACTTTAAATGGTTTACAGTTAGCTTTTGCAAATTTTGCCGATACAGTTGAGTCAGGCTTGCCTGTTGGTTTCTTTAGTTTTGTTCGTCGCGGTTATCATGTAGTTGATTTTAGTGCCGATGAGTCTTTTCGAACCAATTATGCCTTTAAAACAGGGGTTAAAAAGTTTTATAATATATTTAAGTACGGCAGAGGGAAAAACAACACCGCGCATTTTGCCTATGGATTAGGGTATTTGAAGTCATTTGATAAACACCATGCAGTTAGTTTAGATTTTACGACCTCAATGATTAGCAATAGTGATGTAGAAGAGGTCTTGATGGGATTAATGGTTCGATTTAACCCAACATATAGTTATAGTATATTTAAACATCTCACCGTATTTGCTGGTCCATCGCTTAATATATATGGTGCTACTGCAAAAAACTTTAGTAACGATTTTAGCAGCATAGATCTTTATCCTATCTGGGAACAAACCCAAAATGATATTCGCATGCAAATGTGGGTTGGGCTTACTTTAGGTATAAGAATTTAGTAGTATACCTTTGTAGTTCGTGCAGCTTTGAAAACTACTTGTTTTTCAAGTGACTGCTTTGGAAATACCAAAGACAAGGCTTTCGAAGTTTTAATTATTAGGGTTCCGATGTTTTAATCGGGATGACTAATAGTTAAGGCGAGAGTAACGCAGTATTTGGCGTTTCCAAAGAGACACTAGCTATTCAAAGTCTTTAATTTTCGCCATTATTAATTCAATTTTTTGTTGTTGTTGTAAATCGAAAGTTTTTAGCTCCTTATCAAGATAGACTAAAATTTTTAGTGCTTTATTAAAATTGATTTTCCCATCTTCAATATTTTTCTTTGCAATGTGCAGTTCCCCCTCAATAAAAAATAATTCAGCTAATATCTTTAAATGATCATTTGTAAAATTATGCTCATTAAGCAAACGGTCTGTTATTCCATCTAAAGGCAGTTGCCTAAAAAAAGCGGCATCTTTTTTTAAAAAGTCGCCATAATATTGTTCTAATTGTTCCTCCGCAATTTTAAGATCGCCCTTTTTTATTTTTCCGAGTAATGCAGCAATTAAATCGCCCATCATCTCTATCATTTTCAATAAATAGTCTTTTTGAATACTCATTTTTTTAATGTGTTAGAATATTTTATTTACTACCAAAATTGAGCGATTACGCTCAATCGATGTAGGAAATGTAAGCTTTTCACCTCACCTATTCGGTGAAAAACAACATTTCCTGCATCGGGGTTGTACCTAAGTAAAGCAATACTTAACTATGCTA
>JAQICC010000068.1 GCA_027858735.1 Salinivirgaceae bacterium | reverse complement strand
ACTCAAAATGTGAAAACCAACAATTCCTAGGTCAGCCTGTCCCGTACCGGAGGTCGGGAGGGTTATACCTAAGTAAAGCGCCTCTTCACTTTGTTCGAATCGCTCAACTTAGGTATAATATAAACGAATTTCATTCGTAGCTTAAAGCCCAGGCTGGCCGGCAGGCAGGTGTGGTACTTTCAGTCCATAGTGGTTTATTTTATCTCTTTGGCTTTTGTGGCACTTACAAATAAAATATTCCCAAGACGGCAAAAATAAGATGGCACCTAAAATGGTGCTTAAGGCTGTCATAAAAACGGGCAAGGTTCCAAAACCATCCGATTCGGGCGTTAATTTTTTGGCATATCGGAGTTTTACTTTTACTAAAATAAGCTGTATACCCAAATTATGCAGTGGTAAGAAATGCGGAATTCTAATAAATACCTCTTTTATTAAATAATATGTAGCCAAAATTAACTTGGAAATAAAAGGATGTTTCTTCGTTCATGAAATAACAGGCTGTTAAAGCTAGGGGACCTATTGGGCTTTGATATACAGCGGCTGCCATGGCTGCAAGTGAGGGAGCTTCGAAATTTTTACTAAAGGAGGTATTATAATCGTTTATCCTGATATATTGGTAGGGCTGAAATGCAAATAATTCGGTTCTTAAACTTAAAGTTTCGTTTATTACCACTATAGGGATTATTCCGGCTGTTGCATAGCTGTTAGCTCTAAAATATTTGTGAAGAAATAATTTGCTTTGCGGGAATGGATGGAAGGCATAAGCACTTAATAAAGTTGACATGGAATTGTTGTATTCATTTTTTGTGGAGTATAGTATGTTGGTTTTAAAGCCAAATGTAAAGTGCTTTGACGTTTCAAAATATTTTTGGAAATCACCATGTATGTGCATCCATGAATGACCATTACTATACGACTGGGGGTTTGTTATTTCGGTTGTGGTACCTGGATTATATGATTCTAATCCGGTAACATACCTTCCCTGCAATTTAAAGTATTTACCCTTTGTGGCATATTCTTTAAAATTCAGTGTGCTATATTCATACGTTAAATGAATTGTTGAATAGTCAAAAATAGTTTGATCGGGAATAGCACTGCGTTCAATTAAATTGGTATGAAAATATTGATCATCGGTTTGACCATACGCAAATCCACTATAAAATAGACCTCTGTTATTAATAGGGCGTCCAAAATTTGATTGAAAATGGACTTCTTTTTGTTTAACCTGCGAAGGACTTTCGCTGTCAACAAACCAATCTGATGTTACTTTAAAATAGTCCCAACTATTATTTGTTGCTGAAATATCAATAAAAAAAGGAGTTAAAACTCTATTGCCGTTCATGTTTCTTGGAGGAAAATCCATACGGAATTTTCCCATAAAAGAGTTGTAAAATTGGCCAAGCATAAAATTTGTCGTTAAGTTATATACATTCTTTTTCTGAAAAATGTAATCAAGTTCTGCATATCCCAAGTTTCTTAAATTGCTTGAAATATTACCGCCTAGTGATACAGTAAACTCGTTTTTTATTTGAATATCTAAGTAGCAATCGAAAAAGCCCGAGTGTTCATTAAATAATAATCGTGGGTAAATTGATTGGATAAGTTTATCGGATAACAACTTAAAATATTCTTGTTCAAACTCATTGAAGGTAATTGTTTGACGGTTTCTTTTTATATTATTCATTATATAATCAACCGTTTGCGCGTTAACTCCAGTAATGTATATATTTTCTATTACCAGTTCTTTTTTGTTCTGTTTAAAGATGCTGCGTTTCTCAGTAACCTCTTCTTTTGTAACTTTGCGTGAAATTATTTGTTTTATACTATCTAGTTTTTCAATAGTTGCTTCGTATCCTCTCAAGTATAAAGAGTCAAATTTGGCAAAATCCAATAATCCGTAATCTTTTACTTCTGGTTCAATTAGAATACCATTTTCTGGCATTTTGTAATTGGTGTTCTTCATAAAAACATTTTCCAATTGCCTGTATAAATCGTTAGGATCAGGTTTTTTCGGATTATAAGCAACCTTACTTCCAATTAAAATGTCGGGGTTAAAACGCTCAATCATATCGTCAACTGGAAAGTTGTTTTCCATTCCACCATCAAAAAGTAAAACGCTGTCAATTTCAATGGGTTTAAAATATCCGGGGAAAGTCATTGATGCTCTGATGGCAGTTGATAGATTCCCTGAATTAAGGACTAATGGCTTATTTTTATGAACATCGGTTGCAACGCAAAAAAAAGGAACCATTAATTTATTAAAATCGTATCCAACTCCTGAACCTGCGGGTTCAAAAAATTGAATAAAACGTAAATCCATTTGTTCTGGCGAGATAATATTTGTAGGAAGTTCAGGTTTATAAATACCATTTTCTTTCTTTAAAGAAAATTCTGTCCAACCGGGCATCTCATTTTTTAACATATAGTAATATTCATCCTCAATATCAATATATCCATAGCTCCAGCTCAAAAACTCTTCACTTTTTAGTAATTCTTTCATTTCGTCGGGTGAAAACCCAATAGAATATAAGCCCCCAACAATTGCACCTATTGATGTACCTGCAATATAATCAATAGGAATATTGTTTTCTTCAAGCGCTTTTATTACACCAACGTGAGCAAATCCTTTTGCACCCCCACCGCTAAGAACCAACCCCACCGATTGAGCTTGATTTTTAAATGCAAATGCAATAATAAATAACAGAAGTGTAAACTTAATTAGGCTCACTGTTTAACAGTATTTAATTTGTAGCAAATGTAAAGGTTTAATGCGATTTTTATAGCGATGTAGAAATTTCTTTTTATACTTTTGAAAGCTTTAAATTTTGATACATGATTTCAGTAAGTAGTTTAACAGTAGAGTTTTCAGGTTCGCCCCTTTTTAACGATATAAGTTTTTTGATTAATCCGCGCGATCGCATTGGATTAACAGGAAAGAATGGTGCCGGGAAAAGTACCCTGCTAAAGGTTTTATGTGGTATTCAACCGCATGATAGTGGTCAGGTATCTGTGCCAAAAAATACTACCATCGGCTATTTGCCCCAGCAAATGACAGTTTCTGACACAAAAACGGTTTATAAAGAAACTTTAGATGCATTTGATGAGATTTTATTGCTTGAAAAACAGATCGAAAATTTAAATGAAGAAATAGCGAATAGAACAGATTATGAATCGGCTGATTATATGGAGCTGATTAATATGATGACGGAAAAAGGTGACAGATTTAATATTCTTGGTGGCGGAAGTATTCAAGCCAATATTGAAAATACCTTGCTTGGATTGGGTTTCGTGCGTACTGATTTTGAGCGGCCAACTGGTGAATTTAGTGGGGGGTGGCGTATGCGTATTGAATTGGCAAAAGTGCTGCTTAAAAAACCTGATGTTTTACTTCTTGATGAGCCTACAAATCACTTAGATATTGAATCGGTTCAGTGGTTTGAAGATATGTTGAAAGTATACGAAGGGGCTGTTGTGGTGGTTTCGCATGACAAGGCTTTTCTTGATAATTTAACCACACGAACCATTGAAATTTCATTAGGTAAACTTTACGATTATAAAGTAAACTATTCGAAATATCTGCAATTGCGTCAAGAGTTGCTTGAGCAACAAAAAGCAACCTTTGAAAATCAGCAAAAAAAGATTGATGATATTGAACAGTTTGTCGAGCGTTTTAGATATCAAGCTACTAAAGCTGTTCAGGTTCAAAGTCGTATTAAGATGCTTGAAAAGATGGATAGAATTGAAATTGATGATTTTGATAAATCGTCCATTCATTTTCGTTTTCCACCAGCACCGCATTGTGGGCAAGTTGTGATAGAAACCAAAGAGCTTTCAAAAAGCTTTGGGGATCATTTAGTTTTAAAAGATCTCGATTTTATTCTTGAAAAAGGGGAAAAGGTTGCCTTTGTGGGTAAAAATGGTGAAGGAAAAACTACCATGTCCAAGATTATAATAGGGCAACACGATTATAAAGGCCATTTTAAACTGGGACACAATGTAAAAATTGGATATTATGCTCAAAATCAGAGCGAAATGCTCGACGATAATAAAACCGTTTTACAAATCATTGATGATATCGCCACAGGTGAAATACGAAAAAAAATTCGTGATATTTTAGCTTCGTTCTTGTTCAGAGGTGAAGATGTTGAAAAAAAAGTAAGTGTATTGTCGGGAGGTGAACGAGCACGCTTGTCGTTAGCAAAATTATTATTAGAGCCGTCAAGTTTATTGGTGCTCGATGAGCCAACAAACCACCTGGATATGAGATCAAAAGATATTTTAAAAAATGCCTTATTGAAATATGATGGTACTGTAATATTGGTATCGCACGATCGCGATTTTCTTGATGGAATAGTGGATACTGTCTATGATTTTCGAAATAAAAAAATGCACCAGCATTTAGGCGGAATAGCTGATTTTTTGAGAAAGAAAAAATTGGAGACACTAAATCAGCTTAATAAAGCAAAGGTTAAAAGTCAAAATACAACACCAAAAGAGCAATCGGCTAGTAAATTGAAATACGAAGACCGTAAAGAACACGATAAAAAGATTCGTAAAGCTCAAAAGGCAGTTGATGAAAGCGAAAACCGTATAATGGAAATCGAAAGTGAAATAGAACAAATGGACGCCTTGCTTTCCAAACCTGAAAATATTGAGGATGCATCAATATTTGATAAATATGAGAAGCTTAAAAAAGATCTTGAAACTGAAATGTATAATTGGGAAGAGTGCGGTCAGAATCTCGATAGCCTGAAAGCTATGAAAGAGGGCTAAAGATCAAATTCAACTTTTTTCGAATACGAAGTGCTGGTTTTTCAATTATCTTCCAGGAAAAAATAGCAAATGGTAAAGTGAATGCAAATGACAGAAAAACCATTAAAAGCAGCGGAATCTTGTCTCCTAAGGAAAACACAATAAGTTGCTGAACGGGGAATGCGTAAAGGTATAAGCCGTAAGAAAAATCGCCATGTTTGCCAATGGTTTTAAAATGCAGTTTTCCACTAAATCCTAAGCCTAAAATTATATATGGTAATAAAAGAATCTTTAAATACTCAGCAAATGGAAGACTATTTGTTAGGTAAATAATAGTAGTTGCCAATATTATTATAAGCGAATTAAATGATATTATGTTTCTGAATTTGTAAAAAACGGAACCCGAAATAAAGTATAATAATAAAGGGTAAAAGGTTTTGAAATCGATGCCCAATATGGGTATAACAATTATATTGACCTCCGTATTAAAAAGAACGCTTGTAAATATTAAACCACAAAGGAGTAATAGCGTAGCGTATCGGTTTTTTAAAATTTGGGCAATTCCAAAAATACCAAGAAAAATGTAGCAAGTAAATTCATAAGGTAGTGTCCATAATGATCCATTAATTGAACTGCCTGAAGGATTACCATTAAAAACACCAGGCAAATAATAGTACATTCTGTACAAGGTGCTGTCTTGCAAATATAAATAGGTGGTTTTATGAGTTAAGTACTCCATTAATGGGAGTGTGGTTATTATTGCTCCCATTACAAAAACCGAAATAAGAACAATAACAATAGCTGCAGGGTATATTCTCAGAAACCTTGCGATTGCAAAATCAAAAATACTTTTCTTATTTTCCCAACTCATTGCAATTAGAAAGCCACTAATTATAAAAAATATAATAACACCAAAACGACCCATATCCATTCCAAAAATAAATTGAATAGGATCGAAGCCTAATGGTTTGTTTAAAAGTAAAATTGAACTGTGCGAAATAATAACAAAACTTGCGGCGAGTAAACGTAGAAAATCAAAGTTATTAGATTGCCTTTTAAGCTCGATAGTTGATCTTTCTGTAAAAGTTGACAGTTTAATCATTGGATTTAAATGAATTGAGGCTATCGTTTTATTTGAAAGGTTGTAAAATTCATCAGTGGTTGTTTGGTTGAAATGACTTCATTTACTCTTGCCCAATTTGGTCCCTTATGGCACCAGCTTAAAAATTCGGTTATTGCTAAAGTGTCACCTTCAGCTTCTACATAAACATTGCCATTTGCTTTATTCATAACAAAACCTTTTATGCCAAGTTGAATTGCTTTTTCATAAGTGTGGTAGCGGAATCCTACATTTTGAACCCTGCCTTTTATGGTTATTTGATGTGATTCTACTGTATCCATTTGTCAAAATTAAAAAAAGCTACTCTAAATTGAGTAGCTTTTTATATCAACATTAATAATTAAAACTATATAAAATAGTGTTATTATTTTTTTTCTGGTCTAGGTAAAAGCACTTTGCGTGAAAGCTTTAACTTACCTGCTTTATCAACATCAATAAGTTTAACTTCAATTATATCACCTTCTTTAAGAACTTCATCAACCTTATCAAGTCTACGCCATTCAATCTCTGAAATGTGCAACAAACCATCTTTGCCAGGCATAATTTCAACAAATGCACCAAAGGCAACAATCGATTTTACTTTACCTTTGTAAATCTCACCAACTTCAGGAACTGCAACAATACCTTTAATGCGAGCCAATGCTGCATCAATAGCTTCTTTGCTTGTTGCCACAACTTCAACCTTACCTTGGTTGTCTACTTCTTCAATAATAATAGTAGCTCCTGTAGATGCTTGAATTTCCTGTATAATTTTTCCACCAGGACCAATCAATGCACCAATAGTATCTTTAGGAATAGTCAATTTCACTACTCTTGGAGCGTAAGGCTTAAATTCTGCTCTTGGAGCGTCAAGTGTTTTAGAAATTTCATCTAAAATATGTAAACGACCAATTTTTGCTTGTTCTAAAGCTTGCTCTAAAACTTCGTAAGGCAGTCCGTCAACTTTTATATCCATTTGAGTAGCAGTAATACCATCTCTTGTACCTGTTACTTTAAAGTCCATATCACCTAGGTGATCTTCATCACCTAAAATGTCGCTTAACACAGCAAATTTGTCATCTTTGGTAATTAATCCCATTGCAATACCCGTAACAGGTTTCTTAATTTGCAATCCAGCATCCATTAATGCAAGTGTGCCAGCACAAACAGTTGCCATTGATGATGATCCGTTTGATTCTAAAATATCAGATACAATACGAATAGTATAAGGATTTTCATCACCAGTAGGTAGCATGTTTTTCAATGCACGGTGTGCTAAGTTCCCGTGTCCAATTTCACGACGACCTGTTCCACGTTGTGGACGAGCATCGCCAGTTGAGAATGGAGGGAAATTATAGTGCAATAAGAAATTATCTTTTCCTTGGCGTAAAACTTCATCAATAAGTTTGTTATCAAGTTTAGTACCTAAAGTTACTGTAGTTAACGATTGAGTTTCACCACGAGTAAATACTGCCGATCCGTGGGCAGAAGGCAAGTAATCAACTTCACTCCAAATAGGGCGAATTTCATCAGTTTTTCTTCCGTCTAAGCGAACTCTTTGGTCAAGAACCAAGTTGCGAATTGCCTCTTTTTCAACGTCGTGGTAATATTTGCCAACCAAAGTGGTGTTTAGTTCAGCTAATTCTTCTTCAGAATATTGAGCTAAGAATTCTTCTTTTACAGCTTTAAAATCGGCAGCTCTTTCGTGCTTGTTAGCATTACATTTTGCAGCAACAGCATAAACTTTATCGTATGTTTCTTTCCAAACTTTTGCTTTAAGATCTTCATCTTTAGCTTCGTGGCTGTATTCGCGCTTTACGGTTGAACCAACTTCTTCAGCCAAATCAATTTGCGCCTGACATTGAACTTTAATAGCAGCATGAGCAATTTTAATAGCTTCAAGCATTTCGGCTTCCGAAACTTCTTTCATCTCACCCTCAACCATTAAAATATTGTCAATAGTTGCGCCAACCATTATTTCTAAATCAGCAATTTCAAGATCCGATCTTGATGGGTTCACTTTGAATACTCCATCAACACGAGCAACTCTACATTCTGATATTGGTCCTTGAAAAGGGATGTCAGATACTGCAAGTGCAGCCGAAGCAGCTAAACCAGCTAAAGCATCGGGCATGGTATCTTTTTCACCTGAAATAAGTGATACGTTTACAAAAGTATCGGCATGGTAATCGTCTGGGAAAAGAGGACGTAATGCTCTGTCAATTAAGCGTGATACTAATATTTCTGAATCGTTTGGTCTTCCTTCTCTACGAAGAAATCCGCCTGGAAAACGTCCAGCGGCAGAATAGTTTTCTTTATAATCAACTGAAAGGGGCATGAAATCCACATCAGCTTTAGCTTCTTTTGCAGATACTACTGTTGCAAGTAGCATAGTGTTACCCATTTTTACAACAACCGATCCGTCGGCTTGTTTGGCTAACTTGCCAGTCTCAATGTTAATGATACGGCCATCGCCTAAATCAATTTCTTTGTTTACGATTTTCATTTTTTTGTTTCTTATCAGCTTACCGGGCCTCTTTAGTTGTATGTCGGGTAAGCCCTATATTTATACTTATGTAATTTGGCTCAAACTTACGTGATTTTTGCTAATCAAGCAAGCCATTCAAAACTCAATTGAAGAAAGAATAATTTAAAAGTGAATGCGTATTGATTAAAAGGGAAGTGTGATTGTTGTTGTTTATTGGGTGTTGTGTAATAAAAAAGGGCGATTTTAAATCGCCCTTTTTTATTATTTTCTTAAACCTAATGCTTTAATAATAGCACGGTATCTTTCAATATCTTTTTTCTTAAGGTAATCAAGTATATTTCTACGTTTACCTACTAATAATTGCAGTGCTCTTTGAGTACTATAATCTTTTCTGTTTTTCTTTAGATGCTCTGTTAAGTGAGCAATTCTAAAACTGAATAAAGCAACTTGTCCTTCTGATGAACCTGTGTCTTTTGCAGACTTTCCGAATTGTGCAAAAAATTCTTCTTTTTTTTCTGTTGTTAGGTACATAACCGTTTTGTCTTTTAAATTAACAATATAAGTATATCCTATATTTTTCGAAGGGCAAAGGTAATTATTTCTTTTTATGCTGCAAAAGGTTTTGCATTATTAATTTTAGTAAATATTATGTTTTATATGCTTCTGTTTAAATTTAATATGTGGAGAAATAATCTGTATTTTTAGTGCTTAGTTCATGAACAAATTAATTTATAATAAGAAAAAATAATTATATGAAACATCTTTTTATTTTATTTGTGGCGATTGCCTTTGTAGCATGTATGCCAAAAAAAGAGAAATTAAAATATCCTATGACAAAAAAAGTTGATACCCTTGATGTTTATTTTGGACATGAAGTAGCCGACCCCTATAGATGGCTTGAGGATGATATGAGTGAAGAAACAGGTGAGTGGGTAAAGGCTCAAAACTTATGTACTCAAGATTACTTCTCCAAAATTTCATATCGTGAAAAAAT
Organism: Salinivirgaceae bacterium; assembly: GCA_027858735.1. Lineage (GTDB taxonomy): Bacteria > Bacteroidota > Bacteroidia > Bacteroidales > SZUA-534 > GH45. Next base: position 13,162 of record JAQICC010000068.1, on the reverse strand, counting down.
TGAAGAGCGATTAACCAAATTGTGGGATTATCCAAAAATTTCAGCACCCTTCAATAAAGGTGGAAATTATTTTGTTTTCAAAAATGATGGGCTTCAAAATCAAGATGTAGTTTATGTGAAAGAAACACTTGAAGGAGAAGAGCGTGTTATACTTGATCCAAACAAATTATCGGAAGATGGAACAGTTGCCCTAACCAACTTTACCCCGTCGAAAAATGGAAAACATTTAGCCTATGGTGTATCTCGTGGAGGATCGGATTGGAGAGAGTTGTATGTAAGAGATATTAAATCAGGTAATGATCTTAATGATCATATTCAATGGGCAAAATTTTCTGGTATTTCATGGTTTAAAGATGGGTTCTTTTATTCTCGATATCCTGAACCCAAGGAAGGTGATGCGCTAAAGGGTGAAAATAAAGATAGTAAACTATATTACCATAAAGTTGGTACACCACAAGCCGATGATAATTTAATATACGAAAATTCTGACAAGCCTGATTGGGGCTTTAGTGGTGGAGTTACCGATGATGAGAAATATTTAATAATTTCGGTTACCGAATCAACATCAGGAAATGCTTTGTATGTTAAAGATATTGAGAATGAGGGTAAGGTTATCAAATTAATAGAAAATTTTGATAATGATTTTTGGGTAGTAGACCATATTGATGGAAAATTATGGGTAACAACAAACTACCAGGCTCCAAAATATAAGGTAATTGCCATTGATTTAAATAATTATGCACCGGAGAATTGGGTAGATTTTATACCTGAGAAAGAAGGGGTTCTGCAATCGGTAAATTTAATTGGTGGTAAAATTATTGCTCAGTATTTAAAAGATGCACACAGTCATGTTGAAGTTTACAGCATGGGTGGAGAATATAATTACGATATTGACTTGCCTGTTTTAGGAACCGTTGGAGGATTCTCAGGAGAAAAAGAAGACTCGGTTACTTTTTACACTATAACTTCGTTTACAACACCATCAACGGTATATAAATATAACGTTGAAAAAAACATTTCTGAAAAATATCAAGAATCCGAGATCGATTTTAATCCTGAAAATTATGAAACAAAGCAGGTATTCTACGAAAGTAAAGATGGAACGAAAATACCCATGTTTATTGTTCATAAAAAAGGAATTGAATTAAATGGAAATAATTCAGTATTGCTGTACGGGTATGGCGGTTTTAATATTAGTTTAACACCAACATTTAGCATTGGTCGTCTTATTTGGCTTGAACAAGGTGGTGTATTTGCATTAATGAACCTTCGCGGAGGTGGCGAATATGGCGAAGAATGGCATGATGCCGGTACAAAATTGAAAAAGCAAAATGTTTTTGATGATTGTATAGCTGCTGCTGAATATTTAATTGATGAAAAGTATACATCGAAAGGGAAAATTGCACTTTTGGGTGGTTCAAATGGGGGGTTATTGGTTGGTGCGGTTATTAATCAACGTCCCGAGCTATTTGGAGCAGCAATACCAGCAGTAGGAGTAATGGATATGTTACGCTACCATAAATTTACCATTGGTAGGTATTGGGCGGCCGATTATGGTACAAGCGAAGACAGTGAGGAAATGTTCAAATATTTACATGAGTATTCGCCTATACACTCAATTCGTAACGATATCAAATATCCGGCTGTTTTGGTAACCACTGCCGATCATGATGATAGAGTTGTACCGGCCCACTCTTTTAAATACATAGCAACTTTGCAAGAAAACTATAAGGGAATTAATCCGGTAATAATTCGTATTGAATCGAAAGCAGGTCATGGTGCAGGGAAACCTACAGAAAAAATTATTGAAGAATATAGTGATATGTATGCTTTTATGTTTGAAAATACAGGTTTAGAGCCCAAATACTAGAAAATATTCGGTGTAACTACATTAACGCAAAACCGCCAACTTAAAATTGGCGGTTTTTTATGATTATTTGAAAAATAAATTTCAAATTTTATCTTTACAGGTCAGTTAAACTAAAGCAAATACAAAATGAGAAAAATTACACTATTGGCATTATCAGTAATGTTTACTTTTGCGGTACAGGCACAATTATTTAATATTGCAGGCTACGATGTAGGTTATTTCTATTTAGGACCCAAGCTTGGTGTTAATGCCTCGTATAATACTGCCGATGCTGCATTTGGTGGCGATGAGAAAACAGCAAATTACGGTTATCAGTTTGGAGCTGTGGCCAAACTTGGGTTTACCGATAAGCTTTCGATTCAACCAGAGCTTATATTTTCAAGCAAAGGAGCAAGTTCAAAGTCTGGCGAATCAAGAGTGAATAGCAATGCAAAGTATTTTGGATTGCCTGTAATTGCTAAGTATGCTTTTCTTGCGGTATCGGGGGTCGATATTTATGGTTCGGGTGGTTTTTATACCGATTATTTAACTGGATTGGAGACCATTGTTAAGCAAGATGGCACTGTTGAATGGGAAGAAAAAACTACCGATTTGTCACCTTATAACAGGGTAGATTTTGGTTTTAGTATTGGTGGAGGTGCTAATATTGATTTTGATAATAATGATAAGCTAAATATTGATTTGAGAATTTCACATGGTGTAACCAATATTGAAAAAAATAGTGGATCAAGTTCAAGTAGAAATACTTCTATTCAATTGTCGGCTATTTATTTACTTGATATGACACGTTGGATAAGCTTTGGTGGAGCCAAGAAAACTGAAGGTTCAGATGCTTATGAAGAAGAATCAGCTCCTGCAGGAGGTTCAAAAGTAGAATAAAAAAATAATCAAGAATTGAATTAAAAACCGAAGAAATTACTTCGGTTTTTTTTATGGTTTTTATCGAGCAAATCATAATAATGTTTTTATTTTGTAGCAATGGAATTTCAGAATAAGTATATAATAATTGAAGGAAATATTGGTGCAGGTAAAACTACTCTGGCAAGCAAAATTGCCGAGGAATTTGGCGGAAAGCTTATTCTTGAACAATTCCATGATAATCCGTTCTTGCCAAAATTTTATAAAGATAAAGAGCGATATAGCTTTTCGCTAGAACTTTCGTTTTTGGCAGCTCGATATAAACAGCTAAATAAAGAAATTTCGTCAACCGATTTGTTTAAATCTTTTACCATTGCCGATTATTATTTTTTAAAGTCGCTAATTTTTGCACGATCAACCTTGCAGCAAGATGAATACAATTTATACCGTCAGCTTTTCGATATAATTTATCAGCAATTACCTTTACCTGATATGTATATTTACTTGCATGTAAAACCGGCGAGGCTTCTTGAAAATATTAAATTAAGAGGCCGCGATTACGAAATGGAAATCAAAGAAGACTATTTGATTCAAATAAACGAAAGTTATTTTAACTATTTTAAATCGGAAAATCGCTTTCCAATTGTAGTGATTGAAAGTTCGGGAATCGATTTTGTTAAAAAGGATTCTGATTATCATAAAATTGTAAATCGAATTATAAAAGGGAATTTTAAGCCTGGTATAAATCGATTGGTATTTGAATAACATCAACCATTTAATAATTATTTATAGTTGGTTACACAATTTTGGCTAATTGTAAATTACACTAATTATATTTGCTTTCGAAAAGTCAAACTAAAAGCTTAAAAATGAAAATTGCTGTTTTCGCGGGATCCTTCGATCCATTTACTAAAGGACATGAATCGGTTGTGCTTAGGGCATTGCCATTGTTTGATAAAATTATAGTGGCTATTGGCAATAATACATCAAAAAATGGGTTTTTATCTATTGGCGAAAGAATTGAGCTAATAACCGAAGTGTTTCAATCAGAAACAAAAGTGGAAATAGATGCTTACGAAGGATTAACTGTTGATTATTGTAAAAGAGTTCATGCAAATTTTATGCTGCGTGGTATTAGAACTGCTGCTGATTTTGAATATGAAAGAGCTGTAGCACAAATGAATAAATCGATGCTACCCAGTGTAGAATCAGTATTTTTGCTAACAACTCCAGAACTTACTCCTGTTAATAGTACAATTGTACGCGATATTTTAAGACATGGTGGTGATGTGTCTCAGTTTTTACCCGATAAAGCGAATGTTTATAAATTAATAGAAAAAAGAAAAGCTAAGAATTAATTTTATGATAAAAAACATTCTGCTCCTTTTGGTACTTCTTTCAGCGTTTTTAATATCAAAAGCCGACACAATACCCACCATTTTATTTGGAACCAATACTGAGTATGGCGGGCAGATTATTAAACTTTATAAATACGCCAATTATATTACCAAAACCAAAGAACTTTTAGCGTGCGATACAGTAAGCACTGTTGGTGAATTCGAATTAAGCTATATACAAAACGAAACTTTACTTATTACCCTTCCGCTCGGAATCTACGAATCGGTATTATTTACCGAGCCAGGTAAAAAGTACCATGTTGTGCTGCCACCCGATCAGCCAAAAACAAAGGGTGATGTTTTAAATCCTTTCTTTCAGCCTGTTCAAGTGTATTTGGGAATAAATAATGCCGATTCGCTTGAGTTGAATTTTATGATTGCAGAATTTAATGAGTTATATCATAACTATATTGATTCAAACTATCATCATATTTTCCAAAATCCCAAATCATCAAGTGTTGATAATGTTATTCAAAAAATATCAGCCAGGTATACCGATAATAAGAATCAATTTTTCAAAGACTACCGTGAATATAAATATGCCTGGTTAAAATATGTTAGTTATATGCGCGATTATCGCTATGTAATTCGTGAATACTACCACAATAAGCCTTTCTTGTATCAAAATCCTGCTTACATGGATTTGTTTAGTCAGCTTTTTACAAATTATTTATCGTTTTATGCTACAACAAAAGAAGGCCGGCGTATTTATTCTGATATTGCTTTTGCCAAAAGTCCTACGTATGTCAAGCAGACCTTTGCAAATAACATGGTATTGATAAACGATACCCTACAAGAGTTGGTTTTACTTAAGGGCTTACACGATGCTTTTTATAGCAAAGATTTTCCCACTGCGAATTTATTAATGACTCTTGATTCTGTTGTGATGTCATCAAAAATACAGGTTCATAAATCAATAGCACAAAGTGTTCGTGAAAAGGTTTTGCAAGCAAGATCTGGTTATGAGGCACCACAATTTGAATTGCGCGATATGAATGGCGTATTTCGCCATAGCAAGGAGTTTTTAGCTAATTATGTTTATTTAAATTTTATATCCATTGAAAGTTTTACTTGCCAGCAAGATTTAGAGCTATTAAAAGGATTGTATGAAAAGCATAAATCTGATTTTATGATGGTGTCAATTTGTATTGATGACGATTTTAGCAAAACTGTTGAGCTGTTTAAAGAAAAAGGATATGACTGGATGCTACTAAGTTACCGTACCCAAAAATCTGTTGTCGAAGACTATAACGTGCGAAGTTATCCGTCGTATTATTTACTAAATCCTGAAGGTCTGTTAAGTTTGTCACCAGCATTATCGCCAGGCGAAAATTTCGAATTGCAGTTTTTTAGATTGATTCAGGCTCAGAAACGGAAACAGCGGTATTAGCTTTATCTATTACTTCAGAAATTGAAGAAAAACTATTGGTAAGCATTTTATTTTCTTCTTTTTTATCAGCCCATACTACTTCGGTAATTCCTTCTTTTTTTTGTGGAACGGGTTTTTTAGTGCCCGTATATGACATTAAATACCATTTTGTGGGCTTAAGTACAATAGCTTTTTTTAAGGTGTATGTATGATAGGTTTTTATTAGTTTTTTTTCAATTTTAAGGTTTTTAATGCCACATTCTTCTTCTACTTCGCGAATAGCCGCAGTTCTGTTTTTTTCGCCTTTCTCAAGATGCCCCTTTGGTAAATCCCATAAACCTCTTCTTTTTATATAAAGCCTTTGGTTTTGTTTGTTTAATACTAAGCCGCCAGCAGCCTTCCTAATCTCAAATAATGAGCTAAATAATTCCCATGTTTTTTTTAAATCGTCGGTTTTAACTAGGTAATTGTTAGCTTCATTGTCATTCAAAAGAAAGGTAATTAAACTTTTAATAACTTCTTTATCAGGGTTTATAAAGGTGTTTTTAAACTCAACTTTTGATAAAGACTTTTTTGCTATAAATAGCTTATTGTGGTTGAAAAAAACTTTATACTTTTGTGGCATGATAAATACAAATGAAATAGCAAAAAATGTTGCTAATGATTTACTACAAATAAAAGCAATAAAACTGTCACCATCAAATCCATTTACATGGGCTTCCGGATTAAAATCACCCATTTATTGCGATAATAGAAAAACCTTATCGTTTCCTAAGGTTCGTAAAAATATTGGTGCTGCTTTTGCGCAATTAGTGCAAGAAAAGTATGCCAATGTTGATGTAATTGCTGGGGTAGCTACAGGTGCAATTGCCTTGGGTGTTTTGGTTGCAGAGGCCTTAAATAAACCTTTTGTTTATGTTCGTTCTGGGGCTAAAAAGCATGGTTTAGAAAACCTTGTTGAAGGACATCTTGAAAAAGGGCAAACTGTTGTGGTTATTGAAGACTTAATTTCTACCGGTGGTAGCAGCATTAAAGCCGTTGAAGCATTGCGTGAAGCAGGAGCAGAGGTTTTGGGTTTAGTAGCAATTTTCACCTATGGTTTTGAAGCTGCTGAAAATAATTTTAAAGAAGCAAAGTGCGAATGGGATACTTTAAGTAATTACGAAACTATGCTCGAAATTGCTTTATCAACCGGTTATATTGCCGATGAAGATGTTGTCCAGTTAAAAATCTGGCGTCAAGATCCTCAGAACTGGTTAAAGGAATAGCTTATATATTGATAAAATGCTTTAGTAATTGTGTGTTATCAATTATTTCAGCATCCTTTATTTTATTTATTAAATCATTTAGTTTTGGAGATAACAAGTCGAGTTGGTAAGATACAAGCCAATCAAGAAAAAATATATACACTATTGTCAGACTTTTCAAATTTAGGCGAATTCGTGCCTCATGATAAAGTTGATGATTTCTTTTCTGATGTTGATAGCTGTAGTTTTACGGTCGAGAAAATTGGAAAATTTGGAATGCGAATTATTGAACGTGAGCCTTCTAAGATTATTAAAATTGCTAACGATGAAAATGTGCCTTTCCAATTTAAAATGTGGATTCAGCTTAAAGAGGTAAGTGATGCAGATACTAGAGTAAAAGTTACTTTACGTGCCGATTTAAATCCGATGTTAAAAATGGTTGCAAAAAAGCCCTTAACAACTTTTGTTGATACCTTGGTGGACAGGCTGGAGCAAATTAAATAGAAAGAAATTTATAGCATAAATTCAACCTCTTTGAAATAAAACGACCTTAACTTACCTTCAGTTGTTTTTAGGTTTAGTTTCCCGTCGCTTTCAACGGATATTATTTTGGCTGAAAACTTATCGTTTTCTGTTTTATACTTATAGTAACCCTCGTTTCGGTATAGGTTTACAAAATACTGCTTGTTTATTTTGTCGAAAAGGCCGTCTTTTAAATAATCGTACCATTTGTTAACAGAAGCTAAAAGGTCGTTTAAGCATGTGCCAATTTCCAATTCTTTATTTAAAATGTTTTTCAATGAAATGGGGTTGGGAGCATTACTTAAAAAAGTAACCTGATTAATATTTAGTCCAATACCTATAAAGGAATAATTTAAGCAACAGCCTAACAATTGGTTTTCAATTAATATTCCGCCTATTTTTTTATCCCCGAAGTAAAAATCGTTGGGCCATTTAATGGAGAAATTTTTGTCCAAGCTATTTAAATAGTCTAAAATACCCAGTGCAACGGTCTTTGAAATCATGAACATATCACCAGCGGGCAAAAATGAAGGGCGCAAAAGCAAGCTGAAGGTCAAATTTTTATTTTTCTCGCTTTCCCATTTGTTTTCTCCTTGTCCGCGGCCATCAATTTGGTGCTTTGCTAAAATGACAAAACCTTCTGCCGTATCTTGTTCGGCGATAATGTTTTTTAAGTAATCATTTGTTGAGGCCAGTTCATGCTTTACCTCAATATTGAAAGTTATCATTATTTAAATGCTAATTAGCTTGTTTTTAATTGCGTACATTATCAAGTTAGCCGTGTTTTTTGAGTTGGTTTTGCTCAAAAGATTAGCCCTGTGCTTATCAACAGTACGTTTGCTAATAAATAAATTATCAGCAATTTCTTGGTTCGATAAGCCTTGGCATATTTCTTCTAAAACTTGCAATTCTCTTTTTGAAAGATTTGCTGTTTCATCAGCAGGTTCTTTGTGAGGTTTAAAATTTTTAATTACGTTATAAAGTAATTCCTGTGAAAAATAGCTATTACCTATCATTACTTGTTTTATAGCCTCAACAACCTCATTAATCTCTGAGTTTTTAAGCAGAAATCCTTTTGCTCCAGCGTTTATCATTTTATAGTAGTACTCTTCTTCACCAAACATTGAAAGAGCAATTACTTTTATATCGGGATACTTTTGGTTAGAAAATTCCGTGGCTTCAATACCATCCATTACAGGCATGTTAATATCCATTAGAACCACATCGGGTATATTGCTTTCAATGTTTTCAATATATTCTTTTCCATTGGTAGCTTCACTAATTACCTTAAACTCAACGTTTGTGTCCAGAAGGGTTTTTAATCCGCTTCTAAACAGCGCGTGATCATCCACCAAGGTTATTTTAATTTTTTTCATTTTATTTGAATTGGTTTAAACAAAATGTTATTTTTTATAATCGGACCTTAATTAGGGCATTTGTTCCTTCGCCTGGAAAGCTATTTATAATAAACACCCCGTTTATTGATTTAATGCGAGATGATATATTCTGAAACCCCATGCCTCCTTTTTTATTGTTTTCAGTTAGATCTGTGTCAAAGCCTAATCCATCATCATTATATTGAATAGTCAAAGTTCGTAAATGTTTTGAAATATTTATTGAAATATTTTCGGCCTTAGCGTGCTTAATTGTGTTGTTAATTAGTTCACAAGTGGCTCTGAATAAAATTACCTCGGCATTGCTATTAAAGCGCTCATTCTCCATATTACTAAAAAGTTGGATCGTTACCGTTTTAGCCTCGTTTATTTTATGGGTGAAATTTTTTAATGCACTAACTAATCCAAAATTGGTCAAAACATGGGGACTTAAGTTGTTCGAAATTTCTTTAATGCTCGATATAGCCTCATTAATAACCATCTTGGTGTTTTTTAAAATAGTTTTGCTTTCAATATTGGCATTGGGGTTAAGCAAGGCCGAAATTGACATTTTAACCGTTGATAACAGTGGACCTAATCCATCATGAAGATCTTTAGCAAAGCGTTTTCGCTCTTTTTCTTCCGTCTGAATAATAGCATTTAGCAGTCTTTTTTCCGACCTGTTTCTATCAATGTCGGCTCTTTTTAATGAATAAAAAATTTCGCCAATTAAAAATACTCCTGCTGTAAAAAAAAATGAAATTACTACTGCCAACCAGTCGTCGGCCATAGTTAAGTAAAATGTGAAATCATCTTCAAGAAATTGAATTAGCTTAATAGCGCGCTTAATAGCCATCAATAAAAAGCCTAACGATATTAACACCCATGAGGCTCTATATTTTGTTACGCGCATTAGGCGCAAGGCAAAAATTGCGGCAATTAACTGTAAAACAATCGAAATAAGAAGCGTGACAAGTCTTAACATGTTTTATTCATTTTATCAGCAAAAATAACATATATATTAGAAACATCTACTTTGTTAACGAAATCAATAATATTCTGTCATTATTGCCATTTTATATCAAAATTATATCGCAATTATCAGAAACTATGACATGCTTTTCTATTTCTTGGGTGTATATTTGAAGTTTTTTAAATTTAATATGAATAGGCATCGATTTTGATAGAAGAAACCTTTAATTAAAAAGAAAAACAAAATTCATTACCTTTGGGGCAAAATTTAATATATGACAGAAAACGAAGATCAAACAATTTTGAAAGATTTTATTGTTAATGCAATACAGGATAAGAAGGGAAAGGAATTAATTGTTTTAGATTTAAGGGATTTAGACCAGTCAATAGCAGATTTTTTTATAATATGTCATGGTACTTCCAATACTCAGGTAAATGCAATTGCTGATGCTGTGGATAGAGAAACTCGAAGCGAACTGCAAGAACATGTTTTACATATAGAGGGAGCAAAAAATTCACAATGGATATTAATGGATTACGGTTCGGTGGTAGTGCATGTATTTCAAGAGGAATACCGACATTTTTATAATTTAGAGGATTTGTGGGCTGATGCAAAAAAGAGATAATTACAGAAGATTAATATAGTTTTAGAGAATATTTAGATGAGCGAACAAAAACAAAATAATAACAACTTCGGATTTGGTCCAAAATCTGGAAACAAAGACCAGAAGGAAAATGATAAAAAACCTAAATTTAACATTACCTGGATTTATGGTATAATAGTCATTTTTATTATCGGAATGATGTTTTTCCCTATGGGAAATGAACCAGTTGAGGTTATGTGGGGACGATTCCGCAATAAAATGCTGAAAACTCATTCTGTTGAAAAAATTATCATAGTAAATGGTGATAGAGCGGAAATTTATATTAAATCTGATAAAAAAAGCGATCCAGACTTTAGTGATATAAAAACACCAAGCTCATCAGGCATGGGAATGTCATCCGCTGATTATTATATGAAAATTGGATCCATTGATCGTTTTACGGGTCAAATGGATGAAGCGATGGATGAGTTTGATTATGAACCATCAGAATATGTTGAAGTAGGGTATGATACTCGCGAAAATCATATGGATTGGATTGTTAGTTGGGTTATTTTTCCTCTATTATTGATAGGAGTATGGTTATTTATATTTAAACGTATGGCTGGTGGCGGCGGTCCTGGTGGGCAAATTTTCAATATTGGAAAATCAAGAGCTAAAGTATTTGATAAAGAAGGTGCAGAAGTAAAGGTTGATTTTAAAGATGTTGCCGGATTAGAAGAGGCTAAGGTAGAAATTATAGAGATCGTAGATTTCTTGAAAAAACCTGAAAAATATACTCAGTTGGGGGGTAAAATTCCAAAAGGAGCTTTATTGGTTGGCCCTCCAGGAACGGGTAAAACATTATTGGCAAAGGCCGTAGCTGGAGAGGCTCATGTGCCGTTCTTTTCAATGTCAGGATCCGATTTTGTTGAAATGTTTGTAGGTGTTGGCGCTTCTCGTGTTCGCGACTTGTTTAAACAAGCAAAGGAAAAGGCTCCATGTATTATATTTATAGATGAAATTGATGCAATAGGTCGCGCTCGTGGTAAAAATGCAAACTTTGGTTCGAATGATGAACGTGAGAATACTTTAAACCAGTTACTTACTGAAATGGATGGTTTTGGCACCAATAGTGGGGTTATTATTTTAGCTGCTACCAATCGAGCTGATATTCTTGATAGAGCATTAATGAGAGCCGGTAGGTTTGATAGACAAATACATGTAGAATTGCCGGACTTGAATGAGCGTAAAGATATTTTTAAAGTTCACATGCGCCCATTGAAAAAACTTGGACCAAATGTTAATGCTGATTTTCTAGCGAAGCAAACACCTGGTTTTTCTGGAGCCGATATCGCTAATGTTACCAACGAAGCTGCATTAATTGCGGCTCGACAAGAAAAGGATAAAGTTGAAAAGCAAGATTTTCTTGATGCCATTGATAGAATAATTGGTGGTTTAGAAAAGAAGAATAAAATAATTTCTCCTAATGAAAAGAGAACTATTGCTTTTCATGAAGCAGGTCATGCTACAGTTAGTTGGATATTGGAGCATGCTAATCCGCTAATTAAGGTTACAATTGTGCCGCGTGGGCAAGCTTTGGGTGCCGCTTGGTATTTGCCGGAAGAGCGTCAATTAACCACAAAAGAGCAAATGCTTGATGAAATGTGTGCGGCCTTAGGTGGTAGAGCTGCTGAAGAATTATTCTTTGGTCAGATTTCTACAGGGGCATTAAATGATCTTGAAAAGGTTACTAAACAAGCTTATGCAATGGTTTCATATTTCGGTATGAGTGAAAAAATTGGAAATAGAAGCTATTATGATTCTTCAGGTCAAAGTGAGTATTCTTTCGGCAAACCTTATAGCGATGAAACTGCTAGAACCATTGATGATGAGGTTAAAAGGATTATAGATGAATCCTATGATAGAGCAAAAGTATTATTAAATAAATATAAAGAAGGGCATAACAAACTTGGCGATATGTTGCTTGATAAAGAAGTATTATTTGCTGAGGATTTGGAAAATATATTAGGGCCTCGACCAAATGGAAAGAATCCTTATTCATTTAATGATGAAGCATTAGAAAATGTGGATATAGTTGATGCTGAAGTAAAAAAAGAAGAGAAAATTGAGGAGGATAGAAAAAAAGATAAAGACTCAACTCCAAAAGAATAAATGGGGAAAGATTGGGCAATAGCATATTCCACAGGTCAATTGTATTTGGCTGAAATGGTGAAAGATATTTTGGAAGATAATCAAATGGAGGTAGTTTTGATGAATAAGCAAGACACCTTCTATCATTTTGGTGAAATTGAAGTGTATGTTAGACCCGAGGATATTATTCGGGCTAAATTTATAATAAAAGAAATAAAATAGTGAGTAATTTTATTCAACGCTCAATAACTGGATTGTTCTTTGTTGTTTTTTTAGTTATTGGAGTTTTATGGCATAAAGCTTCTTTTTTTGGCCTTTTTTTAATTATTGAAATATTAGCGCTGCGCGAGTTCTATATATTAAGTCTTCGCAGCCGGTCATTACCTCAGAAATATTTTGGAAGTGTTGTTGGGGCTGCTTTTTTTCTTGCCGGATTTGTATGGCATATTGTTTCTGGTGGAGAATATTTTAGTCTACTATTAATCCCTTTGATTTCCTTTGTTTTTATTTTTGAATTGTATCGCAATCAAAAACATCCATTACTAAATATTGCCACTACCCTGTTGGGTATATTTTATATTTCAATTCCTTTAATGCTTACAAATCATATTGTTTTCCTTGAGGGCGATTTCAACGGCAAAATACTATTAGGAATATTTATTTTAATATGGGCTTGTGATACAGGAGCCTATGTTTTTGGCATTACTCTAGGAAGAAATAGATTATTTGAACGGATATCTCCAAAAAAATCGTGGGAAGGTTTTATTGGTGGAGTTATTGTTTCGCAAGTAGCAGCATTTTTTCTTTCATTGTATTTTG
>JAQICC010000054.1 GCA_027858735.1 Salinivirgaceae bacterium | reverse complement strand
AAAAGTTGAGTTTATTTGAAACACCGCCAAAGAAATAATATATTTACAAAGGCTTGGCTAAATGGTAAATTGAAACTTAGAATGTGTTAAATGCCCGTCAAGCCTTATTAATCACGTTGCCCGCTAATGGTCGGTTTAAAAATTTTCGCATTATTTCAATTTTAACGGGACTTACTTGCTGTTTTCTAGCATTCATGCTACTTTCCTCTAGTAATAATCGTTAAGTGTAGGTACGGGTATATTAAATATAATTAGTATTAACATGAGATATATTTGGTTATGTGGGCACGATACTATATATTTGCAATATGTATATACGTAGAACTCATAGAAAAGGTAGCAATGGTAATATTTACACTTCTACCTCTCTGGCTCGCAATTATAGAGAAAACGGCAAGGTTAAAGTTGAGACAATCCACAGTTTAAACGGGTTCTCTGAAACCGAAATAAACAATCTAGACATTTCTTTAAAAGCTACAAAGCGTGGTGATGTTGATAAATTTGTGAATATTTCTGTACAAGAATCTATTGACATTGGTTTAATTTTAGTTTTGATAAATATTTTAGAAGAATTAAAAATCACCAAGCTATTTGACAATCTTATGCCTAAAAACTCTGGATTAATCAAACTTATGATTGTTGGGAAAATAATTACAAAAGGTAGTAAGCTTGCAATTTTTAATTGGGTGAAACGAAATCCGTTGTACGCCAATCTTCTTGGGGTTGACCTGAGTAATCTTTCTGTTGATGATTTATACGATGCACTTACCGAAGCAACAAATATTCAAGGAAAACTCGAAAGGAAATGGGGTGTATATCACAAAACAAAATTCAATGAAATTTTTCTATACGACATTACAAGTAGCTATTTTGAAGGAGATAAAAATGCACTATCTGAATATGGTTACAATAGAGATGGTAAAAAAGGAAAAAAGCAAATAGTAATAGGATTAATTACTGATGATAATGGCTTCCCTTTAAAAATAGAAGTATTTAAGGGAAACACAGCAGACCAAGTAACAGTGCAAGATCAGATTCTTCAAATTAAAGAGAAATTTGATGCTAAAAAAATTATTTTCGTAGGCGATAGAGGTATGAAAATAAAGTATAATTTAGAACAAATGAACAACCTTGAACATTTGCAAGTTGATTATATATCGGGGCTTTCTACAGATGAAATAAAAGGCTTACTAAGTACCAATAAATTTTCTTTAGATCTATTTTCAGAAGATAAATTAACAGAAGTGGATGATGGAGGTGTTAGATATATTTTATCGAAAAATCCAATCTTAGAGCAACAGAACAGAGATACACGCAACCAGTTGAAAGAATCTTTTTTACACGCTTCCGAAGAGATTAGAGAGGGTTTTGTGAATCGAAAAAAGTTAAATAAAGAAAATCGAGTTAAGCTATCTAACGGAGCTAAAAACAAAAGGCTGAAAATAAGTTTTACAAAAGAAGATATATGCGAATACAAAAAAAGATTATCTAAAATTGCTTCAAAATATAAGATGGTTAAATTTTTTGATTTTAATATTACAAAAACAAAATTTGAAATTATTTTTAAAGATGATAAATATGAAGAGTCTAAAAATTTGGATGGTATTTATGTAATAATAACATCTGTAGATTCTGTCCGAATGGATAAAAAGGAAGTTAGACAAACCTATAAATATCTTCAAAATGTTGAGCATGCATTCAGAGATATGAAAACAACACAACTAGAAATAAGACCTATTTATCATGTAAAGGCAAGCACAACAAAAGGTCACGTTTTAGTAACCATGTTCAGCTTCGCAGTAATTCATGAGATGGAAAAACATTTACACCCATTGCTGCAAAAATTAAATAAAATGAAAAATGAAAAACTGTCATTTAATGACTTAATAGCGGAACTTGAAAATATTAAATTAGTAAAATTGAAAATTGGAAATATATTTAAGAATGATACAACAGAACCTAATGAAAATCAAAAGAATATTTTAAAATCGTTAAATTACAGTATAGATAAAATGAAGAATAAAATAAAAATGTAGTTACACTCTTTGAAAAAAAAACGAACTCAAGCCATTGGAATAAAAGGAAAGTTAGGGGTAACCTGCGTTAAAAACTAAAATAGCTGCTATGAATTTTGAAACTGTTCGCCTTTAACCCAAATTGAGCGATTCGCTATCGCAAATCTGCTTAATCGACTGAGTAATTGTAGGGTTTTCACAATTTTCGCTTCCCCGAAATAATCGGGGCAGGCTACTCAAGTTGTGAAAATCAACAATTTCTAGGTCAGCCTGTCCCGTACCGGAGGTCGGGAGGGTTGTACCTAAGTAAAGCGCTTTTTCATTTTATTCAAATCGCTCAACTTAGGTTTTATTTGCTTTTCACGTGCAATGGCTTCTGCAATATCGGTATAGTTTTCGAACCAAACCAATTTATGCCGATTACTAATCAAAATGCACCTTAAAAACAAGGCGCTTTGATTATGTATCGGCATTTACTATTGTATTTATTCAAATGGCTTTCAGCGCATTTAATACGCAATTGGTATAAAATAAATACCTCTAAACCAATACCAAAAACATTGTATTAAATATCGGGTAGGTAAAAATGGCGAACGCCGTGGGTAAGGTATTTTTGCATAAGCTCAATTAATAAGCCGAGGGCAAAGGTGAAGGCAAAATTTTAAGTAATAAAGAAGTTTGATTATTACCATAAACATGGCGAATATGGCAAGGTGTATGTACTTCTATATATTTAATACGTTATCAGAATCTTTCGCTTTTAAATATTTGACACAATTTACAAAAAATGAAAGTAATTCATTTTTCATTGATAAAATCAGATTGAGCGATTCAATAGCTTCTTCAAGCATTATCGGATATTCGTGCGATACTTCATTCCTAATTTCTCGTAGCTTTAGCCAGGTATCAGAATCTTCGATAATTTCAAGCTTTTTAAGTTTTGATAAAATATCAATGAATGAAAGCGCTTTAATATCTTCTTTAACAAATAAAAGTGTGTGTTTAAACAATTTATCACCTATCATATCTTGCAGTTTCGCAAAGCGAAATACAAATTGATCGATAAATGCCAACGATACCTTAGTTAGCCCCTATGTTTGTAATGAGATAAGTTCCATAGTAAATATTACATTTATTTATGAAACCAAAAAATAGAACATTAT
>JAQICC010000006.1 GCA_027858735.1 Salinivirgaceae bacterium | reverse complement strand
TTCCCAGTTTTCAAGGTTTACCGGATAAGTACTTCGATTGTATAACTCTAAGTAATCCGAATCAGGCATTCCATTGCTAGGTGAGTGATCGACCATAAGTTCGTTAAACACAATATCATACATCTCTGCCGGATGGTACATTAACTCAAGAATTGAATCGCCAAAAGCATTATTACACAAATCTTTAAAGCCACTAATGGTTAATTCATATTCAATGTTTGCTTGAAGATTATCTGAGATATAAGCTATAATTGTATTAGCGTTATTGTCTAAGCTAATGGAATCCACCGATCCAACAGCTGGGTTGAAAGCTATAAATCTATTTGTATCAATAGACGAGCCTTTTATTTCCTCATTGAATATGAATTCAAAGCTGTTTAAACTTAGCTTTGCCCATTGTTTAAGCAAAGGTTTCGTATTATCCATATTCGTTGCTGCAATTGAATTGACAGCACATGGAGTTCCCCCTTTTTCATTGGTTGAAGCCTTCCAATTTATACTTTCTGAACATAAATTATCAAAATCAATTCGTTCAAGAGACCATCCTCCATCTTGTTTTGATTCATCAGTAATCCAATGTGCTTTGTAAAAGATACTGTCCAAAGTAACTCCATCGGCAGAAAGCAAACGAATACTTTTTCCTGAATTGGTAAGCTCTGAAGATGATATTAACCCAACAGTTTTTCCATAAAATGAAAATTCATCAACAAACGAGCTGCTAGTAATTACCATAAATTCTCCGACATCAATAATGCTATCGGGAAAGGTTTTTACTGTACCATCGAGGTGGAGCTGCCAATTGCTCATGTTAAATGGATTGGTGCTTCGATTGTAAATTTCAATAAAATCAGTTTCAGGTAAGCCAACCACAGGAGAGGTATCAAACATTACTTCAGTAAAAACCACATCGGCGGAAACTGCAGGAACTGCATAAGAAAAGGAAATACTATCCAGCACCATTGGGCTACCATTGGTATCGGAAATTGAGTTCGCAAATATTTTATAATTAGCTGTTCTTAATCTGTTTACGATAAGCTTTGCCTTTTTAGGATAGGAAATATTAAACAAAGCTTCTTGTATGGAAGCCAGATTATCAGTTTCTGATGTAATGTTATAATTCCCAATATTTTCAGCATCCGATTGATTTATAGCTTCTGAAAATTCAACTAAAATAGTGTCATTGGCAATACCCTCTGTACTATACAATTTTGGAGGCGTATTGTATTGGCCAACCGAAATATTATCGGCCATTAGCAATCCTGCTCTTGTCGAACTGTAGAGAAAGACCAAGCCATGATTTGGCAAATCGACAAAGCTGTTATCTATTACTTTATCAGAATAGTTCATATTATTAAAAGCATTGCCTGCCTTAAAGCCAACTTGCCAAGTGCCCAAAGATTCACGAATAATTTCAATTGCAATGGTATCGTTCTCTGCCCATTTAAAATTGGCCTTAGCTAAAAGAGTTTTATTGCCTGTATCCTCTACTTTCCATAAACAAAGCGAGTCTGTTGTACCCGAAAAATTAACGCCTACCACATAACCATAATTAGAGCTACTCAATAAATTATTTTCATTTGCCATTAAATAATACCAAAACCGGTTTGATGAAGTTGGGTTGAAATTGCCATTGGCCAATACTATGCGCCAAAACATGGTTCCATTTTCCATTTTTGGATTAAGGTACTGTGTACTTATATAGCTTGTATCTTCAATGCCCGACAAATTATGCTTTAGTGAATAGCTTCCTTGAATTGAGTTGGTAGAAGTTGTTGTCCAATCGCTTGTGTTTGTCCATTTATCAAGATTTCCTTTTTCGAAATTATCATAAAAATTGGCCTTTGAAAAATGAAGGTTATCTAATATTAGGTCGGAATAATTATCGGTCTGTATGGTTAAAGATGCCGTATCGGATCTAGTAAAATAGAGTTCTGATAGCAGAACTTGACCTTGGGAAAAAGTTCCGGCAAGAGATAAATTCGAATGCAAGTTTCCTTCACCGTCGCTTAAATTCAGGGTTATATTGCCAGTTTCATCCTTATCAATATTTCCATAAATATCTGTAGCTGAAACCGCTAATTCAAAGAGTGAATCTTGCCAAAGCACATCGGGAGTGCGGGTAACAGCTAATTCGGTGGCAACAATTTGATATTCTAACTTGTTCAATCCTGTTGCTGCTTTTCCCCATTTAACCTTTGAAGCCGTGGGGTTTGAGTACACATGCGATGAGTCTATAGAAAAGTCAAATTGCTTTTCATCCGCATCGGGCAAAGCAGATTTTAGTCTTATTACCAATTTACAAGTATCGGAATTTAGTAATCCCTCGGTCACTTCAAAACCCGGTGTTTTAAATAAAATACTGTCGGCAGTTATTATTCCCTCAATGGAATCGGCAAAAGCATTTGATATCAGTTTAGCAGAGCTGATTACAGAGTTAAAATCCGAGAATTGGTTATTTACTCCTTTGCATATAGCAATGCTATCAATAAAAGTTGATAAACCATCGCTTGTTGCCGAATCGCCAATTTCAAACTCAAAAATGGGTGTATAGGTAGTGTTGGCTAGCGATGATATTTCGTTTGGAATTGAAAAGTTGGTTTGCTTAATGAAAGACGAACTATCATTCGCAGGAATAGGCTCAACTATACCATCAATTATTAGGTTATCTAAACGAAAAGTTCCGCCACCTGAAACAATCCTATCAGGATCTAACCAACCTGCAATTTTA
Source organism: Salinivirgaceae bacterium (assembly GCA_027858735.1). Classification (GTDB taxonomy): domain Bacteria; phylum Bacteroidota; class Bacteroidia; order Bacteroidales; family SZUA-534; genus GH45. The sequence continues at coordinate 4,117 of JAQICC010000006.1, read as the reverse complement.
ATTCTCGCATTGGTTAATTCAGAATACCCATTCAAAGTTTTATCAATGTCTACTAACGAAGTTATGGGCATTAAAACTGTATCAACCGAAATAGCATCAATCAATAAACTAATAGCAGAAGGCCCAACACTTGTTACATAAGCCTCAAATGAAATATTTGAAATAGAGAATTGGAATCCAGATTGTGCCGATATATCAATATAGAAATATTTTGCATCGGGTACTGTTAATGCATTCCAGCCACCGCCTTCTTCAATATATGGTTCATCAGTAAAATACGTACCTGTTATAATATCTGTACTTATGGTTCCTGAAGAAAGAGTCATATCAGTAACAGTTAGATTTACATCACTATTTGATGCACTAATAAAAGGGGGGGTATTAAAATCGAACTCAACAATCTGCGATTTCAACAAATTGACAGCAAAAATGCTTAAAAGAAGCAAAAAGATAATTTTTTTCATGTTGGTTGCCTAAATATTAGCTAAGCTAATAAATTTACCAATTTATTAAAAATCGTTGAATTATTAATTTTATTTAAACGACAGCCAATGGCTGAGATGATCATTAAGGCATGCAAAATATCAAACCATCTTCCACCGCGCCAAGCGCACAAATTTATAAACGAATAAAATCCTCGCAGCTTGCCCCGATTATTTCAGAGGAGGGTGACCATTCTGCATCGCTTGGCAAATGCCACCCAGCAGGACAAGCTATTTTTGCAGATTCCCAATTGTATAAATAGCCATATTTTGTGATATTTCTTTTACGGTTTTTATTAGCCCAACAGCCCTCATCGGCTTTGTATGCAAGGTTTTATGCCATCCATACTTGGTTGCCAATTTTTACTGTTTTGTATGTTTTGCCATCCTGGCTGTCGGTAAACGATTTGGTTGTTTGAGCATTTATACAGCTCATGCCTAGCGCAAATATTAATACGATTGTTAAAATTAAGACTCTTTTCATTTGTTGGAATTTTAAAATGTTAGAATCAGTCCGAACTATAATTTAGTTAATTTTTGTGATTAACCCGATAAAAACAAAAATTATAGTTCAGCCAATAGTTAAAAAGTTAAAAATCCCGAACCGCACGCACATGGCTCTTTAAGGATATATCTTGGTGGTACTGGAAACCACTATTGAAGTTCATAAGAAACCACGCATGTTCGAGGAGGTACTCGGTAGAACTCCAATAATAGTAGTAGGTCTTAAAACCACCAATCGCTATATAATTTATCCAAAGTTTGTTTAATTCATCCTTTGATGGTAAATACCAATCAGTGTAACCACCACCAGTATAATCTCTACATGCTTTAGCGGCATAATATCCTGTATTACCCTGACTTGTTATAATTGCAGTGGTGTTTGTACTGCCTGTGCCTAAAGCTGTGCCTGTTGCTCCTGTTGTTGTAATTGTTCCATTCCACCAGGTAACATAAGCTATATCGGCAACGGATGCTATTAAACCGTGTATTTCACCCTCAACATAGCCAGGCTCACCAAACTCATAGTTTATGTATAAAACATCGTTTATTCCATCATTATCTGGTGTAAATGTATTATACTCACTTTATATTGTCGCAACGAAATGCATATGAAGCGGTTGCAATTGCTTGCACTACGTTATCATTTCCGTATTTAGTTAGTTTCTTATTCATAATTTCAATGTTGCTAATTACTGCAACTGCTTTATGATGCGGGGTTGGCTTTTCGTTATTTATTGTTCCCCTTCATCAAGCTTTTTATTTTCTCGTGTTTCAAGTTCTTTCGTATTTAGTGGACTTATTACACTTTCCCCTAATTTATTTTCTAAATCTTTCCTTGCATTACCAGCAATAGTTCCACCTTTTTGTGCAATTTTTTTATTTTCTACAAAAGTCTTTGGCTTCTTCTTTTTTGATAATTCAGTGGTTGAAGTTTCTGCTAACATATTTAGCACTAATTCCAAATTAGTCATATTATCTCGAAGATTTTCTTTCTTCAAGTCCTTAAAACCCTTGTATTCCTTAGTTGTAAAGCCAGCCCATGCTTTGGTAATTTCATCTGTCAGAATAGCATACTCTAGTCCTTTTTTAACTCCACGCACTTCCCATTCATCAGTTAAATCTTTACGAACTTCAATACTTTTCAATCGCTGATTTACCCAGTTTTTAGAATACCCTTTCTTTAAATATGTTTCCATGGCCCTATCGAATGCCTTTTCTGGGTCTTCAGTTTCCTCAATCCGTTCATATCCAACTTTTGCTAGCCATTGCTTAAAAGGTTCAGCTTTGGGCGAAGGTATTGATTGTATTATTCTTAATAAGCCTTCAGTATCAGCACAATCTGTAATGTATTTTTTACCGTCAGAAGAAATTAGTTTCAGTTGTACGACAATTTCGTACAACTGGGAAAAGCCCTCTTTTGTGAGTTTCCTTTTCAAATCGCTCCAATATCGACGAGAGTTACTGCTACCAGTAAGACTTTCAATAATATCCACTATTGAAAAGAACCATTTTTCTTGGTTGCTATCCCAATGAACCCTTATTTGTTGGTCTTGAAATAATTTAATCGCCGTTTCTTTTGTCATAATGCCAAATTTTCTCAAGACCAAATATAAAAAATCATTTTGTATTAATAGTTAAATGTGATTGCGCCATAATGAAAGCCAACGATTGTGGATACGCAGTGCAAGATTAGTAGCTACTAACTTTGCCACTTATTCTTAGCGTTTAAACTACCAGTCCGAGCCGTTGCGCGTTTTGTTAATGTACGTTTATGTAAATATATTAAATTACTGCATTTAAAAGTAACGATACAATTTTATTAAGTACAAAAGTTATGTTGCCATGGAAAGGTTTAAACAGCGCCTTGCCCAGATACATGAACCGCTGAAAGCCGCTAAATGGCTTGCATTGCCGTTATACCACGCTGTTAGGTGCTGGCCTTTCAAATATTTTTATATCCTTTTATTTTATCATTAGTATATCCAATTGGGTTATAAAACTTATGAACTTCAAATCTATTCGCACCAGAAATGAAAAAATATAATAACAATTATTATCAAAAGCTATTTGTTCAATCCTTTTAATCAAATATTGGTGCTATATGTCTATTTTTATATAGTTCATACATCTTTAAAATCTGTTGCGGTGTAACTCTTCGCTCTGATAATTCCGGCAGTTTGTCAATGCTAAAAAACTGAACATCACTTGTTTCAATTCCTGTCTCTGCTTTTCCTCCAATTATTTCGCACTCCATAAATAATTGATAAACGTCAAACGGAAATGGTTGTTCTTGGTATTTGTTATAATCAATAATTCCTAAGATTCTTATTGGTTTAACATCATATCCTGATTCTTCTTTTACTTCACTAATTGCAATCTCACTTGGAGTCATTCCTGTATCTGCATATCCCCCAGGTAAGCTCCATTTATTATCCATTCTTTCCTTAACCAGAAGTATTTTGTCTTCCCGAATCACTACAGCTCTAATTCCAACTTTTGGTGTTTGATACCCTACATCACGATTAAAAACAAAATCCAATTTATTAAAGTCAATATCTGTAATATTATTTAAAATGTGCATACTTAATTCAAGTAACTCCTCATACCTTTCTTTATCAAATTTATCTTTAGTAAAAGTTAATCCCGTCTGAGCAATTGAATTTATTTTTTTAGCAATCTCTAACCAATGTTTTGGAGTTTCTTTCTTCATTTATGTTGTTATTTGTATATGCATGTGCTTATCAGGCTTGCACCTAACGATTGTGGATACGCAGTGCAAGCTTAGTAACTACCAACTTTGCCACTTGTTCTTAGCGTTTAAACTACCAGTCCGAGCCGTTGCGCGTTTTGTTTTGTAAACGTTTTTGTAAATATATTAAATAACTGCATTTAAAAATAACGATACTGTTTTATTATGTACAAAAGTTATGTTGCCATGGAAAGGTTTAAACAGCGATTTATCCAAATAGGTGAACCGCTGAAAGCCGCTAACTGGCTTGCATTGTGTATACCATGCTGTTGAACTAAACCTTCGGTAGGTAAATGCAAAAAGTCTTATTAATATAGCAGATTATTAATATTAAAATTTTACAATTATGTTAAAAAAAACGTAAATCTGCTCGAATACCTGG
>JAQICC010000002.1 GCA_027858735.1 Salinivirgaceae bacterium | reverse complement strand
TCAACCGAACCGCTGTTAGGCGGTGAGCTCATGACGAAGGGAATAACCAAAAATGAAGGTTAGAATTCAATAAAGGTTTACAAAAAGAATCTTATGATTATTATTAGTTTCTGTTTAATATTAAAATTTACGTTTTTTGTAGTCCACAATATTATAAAGTGATCCAAAACAACACACATCTGCACGTAATTATCACAACGGTAAATTTATTTAAAATATTACAAAATATCAATAATTGAGTATACTTCTATATTCACCAAAAAGCATTTCTTAAATAGAAAAGTAAACTAAAATAGCAGCTATAATTAAAACGGTAATTGTTACAATAGCCTTAACAATATCTTTTCTTCTTTCCTTCTTTGCTATTGCTCTGATTTTATTTTTCGATTCTTCTGATAGTGGCTTTGATTCTTGCATGATTGTTTGATGATGAATTGTGCCACTCCTTTTTGAGCCAAATCGACTTTTCTGCGAAGCCTGCATGGAACGATTTTGTTTCATTCGGCTCTGCATATCTTTTACATGTCCGGCTCCTCCTGTCATAATAGTTTCTTTTAAGGCTTTGAAGTATTGCAAATATATACAATTCGTAGCATCGAAAAATCATTCACAAGTTATTGTGGTATAGTAAATCGGAAATCGCTGCCTTTACCAAACTCACTCTCTACCCATATTCTCCCACCATGCGCTTCTACAAATTCTTTGCAAAGCAATAAGCCCAAGCCTGTTCCATGCTCATTTTCTGTTCCTTTAGTTGTTACTTTGTGAGATATATCAAAAAGCTTTGATAATACTTCATGTCGCATTCCTATTCCATTATCGGAAACCGTAATTACCACCTCCGAATCTGCTTGAATAGCAGAAATATTAATTTGCCCACCTTTTCGAGTAAACTTGAGGGCATTTGAGATCAAATTGCGAAAAATTAAACTTATCATGTTCATATCGGCATGTACAAACACATCTTCCACAGTATTATTTAGTGCTATTTCCTTATTATTTGCACTTAATTTCATTTCAAGCTCAACATCTATACAAACGTCCTTTATGTTAACCTTTTGAGGGCTAAAAGTTAACTTTCCAGACTCTGCATTGACCCACAACAATATATCTTCTAATAAATTAAATGTGCTTATTGCTGCATTATGAATAATAGATAACTGCATATCAATTTTGTTAGCATCATAGCTATGCACCTTCTTTCGCAATATTTCTAAAAAGCCAAGTATTGAGGTGAAAGGATTTTTTAAATCATGCGCCAAAATTGAAATAAACCGATCTTTCCCTGTATTTAGTTTTTCTAATTCTTCATTGGCTAAATTTAATTGCTGTAAAGTGCTTTCAAGTACATGTTTTTCTTTCACCAACTCGCGCTGCATGTTGCCAAGATCACGATTCAATTTATGTACAATTTTATTTTGATCGATAAGTTGACTGGCTATAACACCTCCAACAATTAACACCTTGCCATTTTTTCTAAATATTTGAGCATCAATGGATGTATTAATTGAAGAATAATCGCCCAAAGTTAAATACCCCTCAAAAATCAGTGAATTTGAATTGTCTAATAATAATAGTTTATCAAAGGTTGGATTCAGGAGATTTTGCCACGCCTCCCCTGTGAAAAGTGACGACATGGCTTTATTGGCAAAAATCAATTCTTTATTCGTTGAAAACAATGCAATAGAAAGCACATTGCTATCTAACAATGATTGATTAAGCTCTCCGGCCCATTCCCTGAAAATTTCTTTTGCGAACATGTTTAATGCATTGAATTTGATGCTTCAAGATTCTCATTAGATACTTTTACAAAAATTGGAATATTTATTTGCATCCATTCATAATAGGGATAAATCTCTTTATAACTTTCGGCAGTTAAAATTTCTTTTAAAACCAGTATCCAAAAGTTCAATTGAGCTGCCCAATAATTGGTTTTGAAACCATGGCTACGATATGCTCTAAAAACCCATAAAACAGTTTCCACCAATACTACAGAGTTATTGTTTTTCAAAATTGATGCAATAAATCGAACATGATTGGAATGATTATCCGTCATCATATTCCGATTATCCTCACCCACAAGATTATCAATATCGGCGCGATCTAGCATTAAAGCGTTCATTTTTGCAATGAGTTGTTCCGATTTTTGAGCATACTCATTCACTGCATTTTCACTAACTTGATTTAACAGTTTCGCAGATGATAAAAGCATTTTTTTATCCATTTCGACCTAGTTTTTTATAAATGATTGAAGACTTTGTATATCTGGTACGTAAACGACGTTGTCATACTTCAAAACAACATCGTGCCCGCCACGAAGAAATGCCTGACCACCAACTAATATTGTAAGATCAGGAAACTCGTTTCTAAACTTTTGTAGCATATTTTCGAGTATCGGGAGATTAAAATAAAGACTCAATGAAATGGCTAGTATATCAGGCTTAACCCTATTAGTGAAAGATATGAGCTCTTTTGTAGGCGTATTGGCTCCAATAATATAAGCATTCCATCCATTCATCTCAAACACATCGGTAATCATTTTTATGCCTATCTGATGAAACTCATTTTCAACACATGCCCCTATCACTTTCTTAGTATTCCGTTCGGCAGATATAATCTGACCATACAATTCATTCAAAATAGCTTCAACTATAGAAGAGGCTAAATGCTCTGTAGCCACACTAATTTTGTTCGTTTCCCAAAGTCCACCTATTTCATACAATGCTTTTTTAATAATATTTTCATATAATTCCGGTATCGTATTGACCTTTAGGTTGTCATGAACAAATTCAGAACACTTTGAATAGTTTCCTGATATTAGTAATTCAACAAACTTATTATTTGTTAGTTGCTGGTTGGCGATAACCATTTTTATTTTCTTTAAGTATTAAAAATACTACCCAAACTCAAATTGATATGCACATCATCAAGAGTCTCAAAAGGTATAATTATTTCATAAGCTTTACAAATGATTTAGCAGAATTTTAAGCACCTAGATCCAGGGCAAATAGGGCAAGTAACAAACGGCTTCACTTATTTTTCCGACGTTTTTGCAAACGAATGAAGCAGTTGCATTTTCGTTTTACCATTAGAGGCTACATGTGCATGGGGTAAAAAATTTTTGGAGGAACTCCCTGAGCACCAAATCTAAAATATGAGTAAAGGGCACAACACAAGCACCCATAAAAACGACTACAACCCCTTTGCCTTGTTCGTGTATTTAATCAACTCAATATATAGTTCCTCTACCTTATCTCTAGCCCAAGGGGTTTTCCTTAAAAATTTAAGACTCGATTTTATAGACGGATCATAGTTAAAGCATCGAATATTGATTTTCATTCCGAGTCTTTCCCACCCATATTCGTCAACTAGTTTTTCTAAAATATCCACCAACCTTACCCCATGTAATGGGTTATTAACTTGCTTGTTGCTATCGTTGTTCTTGTCATTCATTGTTCAAAGAGTTAAGTTATTTTTAATTCTACATTAATAAAAATATCGATAAATGTAAGAATATCATTGGTTCAAAAGTTACCAGAGTCGTTAAAATAAAGCACATTTGATTATCTGTAAACACTTATAATATCCAGTAAAATCTTATTTTTGAACTAATTAAATCAAATGTAGGATAAACTTATTCAATTTTACAGCATTGCAAAGTTCTGATGTAAACTACTGATTAGTTTTTTATGCTTAGTGCTTGCCCGAAAAGTCCAATTTCTGCGTTACGCCCTTTCTGAAAACAGTTATTTACGAAAGTAAACGCCTTGATTTTCAGAAAGACCAAGCCTTGAACTTGAACTTTTCGAATCAAGCACTCAGAAAAGAAGGTGGTTTTCGTGCTGGCACTAAATAACTATTTGTTTGTAATAATAATTACGTAAGGAACGTACGTTGGTATA
>JAQICC010000430.1 GCA_027858735.1 Salinivirgaceae bacterium | reverse complement strand
ACTTAACTCATTATACATATCATTCTGTATCCTAACTTCATACTTAGTTTTATCTTTTTGGCATGATGCAAACACCAACAAAACCCCAACGATAACAACAAATAATTTACTCATAATAGAAACTCTTTTCATAGAATATTTTTATTAAAAATTAGTACTTAATAACCATTAGTTGCAACCCATTACTATTTTTGAAATTTTTTTTTGCCTTTCCTCATTTTTGCTTTTCTTAGCGTTGCAAAACCAATTCAATAAAAGCATAGTTGCATATTGCTATGATTTGTTGACCATTTTTAGTAAACTAGCACTGTAAAATAAACCTATGCATAACCGACGTGATTTTTTTAGGCAATTTATAGGCCAGTTTTTAATACTAAACGATGAAGTTAAGGGAAAACAAAACATTCCGCTTAACCGCCTGCATGAACTTCCGAATAACATAGTTGAGCGAATTGTACCTGTGTTTTTTACAAATGAAGATTGGCACAAAGAAGGAAATTGTATTCGCTTTCAAAAACAACAAAAAGAATTGAAACTTAATGCAATTGAAGCAGCCATTTTTGAGCTTTTTAATAAGCCGTTTAGCATTAAAAAAATGGCTGCTATTATTACCCAACGTCATAATATGCCTTATAATAAAGCATTTGAAATGGTATCATCGTTGTTTTTCAATTTGGCAAAGCTAAGAGTATGCCACCCTAATGAAAGTCTTGATATTGCTAAACTTTTAAGTAGTAAATAATATGCAAACGGCTACCATCCAACTTAAACAGGGTATTGGCTATGCTATTGAGGAAAACGGTGTAACTATTTTAAATAACCGCTTACATAAATCAGAATTTATCTCCTATCCTGATGCGGCTATTTGGTTAGTTTTAGCTAGAAACAATGACTTAAAAGTGTCACAAAAAATGATATCAGCAATATTAAATTTAGAAAAAAATAAGTGTAATAATTATATTAACAGTTGCCTTAACAACTGGAAGAATTATTTTTTATTTAATGGCTAACCTTTCACTCACAGATAAATGCAATAAACAATGTACCTACTGCTTTGCAGGTAGTGGTAACAATAATACTAACAATGCATTTATGACTATCGATTTGTTTCAAACGGCCTTGAACTACCTTAAACGATCAGGCATAAAACAAGTTAGATTATTGGGAGGCGAACCTACCTTACATCCTAATTTTGTAAACTTTGTTGATATCGCATTAGAAAATAATTTTGAGATAATGCTTTTTACCAATGGTTTAATAAATGCAAAAACACTCAAGTATCTTCATGAGCTACCCTTGGGCAAACTAAAAGTATTAATGAATACCATTCATCCGAATGAAAAGAATAACTCAGGCCAAAAGCAGCAAGAAAAAACCATGAAGCTACTTGGTAAAAAACTTATTGTTGGAGTTAATATTTTTAATGAAAGTCAAGACTTATTATATTTACTTGATTATATACAAAAATATCAGCTTAAAAATGAAATCCGCTTAGGTATTGCACACCCAATATTAGGTAAACAAAATGCTTATTTGCATCCAAAGCAATATAAAACAATTGGAGAAAAAGTGCTTGCGCTAAAAATAAAAGTTATGAAGTACAATACCAGCCTAACTTTCGATTGCGGGTTTGTTCCCTGTATGTTTGCACCTGAATACCATAATATTTTGCGCAACGAACTTAAAAACACTGGCAAATGTTGCGAACCCATACTTGATTTAATGCCTAATGGTAAGTTCATTTCATGTTATCCTTTAAGCAATTTTCATAGCATGAATATAAAAGAACAAAGTACATCGAACGAAATAAAACAAGTTTTCAATAAGCAGTTGGAACCTTACAAACTAAGCGGAATTTTCCCTTATTGCAAAACATGTTCACTTTTTAATAATGCTTGTAACGGAGGCTGTATATCGTATAGAATACAACGCTTTAAAATTGAATATCAATGAACTGGATAGTTAAAATTTTTTATTAAATTGCATGCTGTTCAGAACCAACACAACCCATTTTTATTATGTCAAAAGAAAAAAATAAGCCCAAAATATTTGCGATTAGTAAGCAAGGTGCTAAACATTCTCGTCGCGATTTTTTAAAAGGTTCCTTAGTTGCCGGAAGTGCTGTTTTAAGTTCAGGTTTGCTTGGTAGTTGTAATAAAGATGATGAACAAATCTCAAAATACAATAGCCTTTATGTTGAAACTCTTAACAATGAGAGTGGTGTAAATGCTGTTAGCATTAGTCATGATAATAAATTAATAGTCTCAGGTTGTGATGATTATTCAATTCAAATATGGTCCATCTCTAATGGTAATCAGGTAACTATTCTTGAAGGCCATTCCGAAAGAATTACATCAGTATGTTTTAGCCCCAATGGACAATTTATGGTTTCAGGAAGTGCCGATGGAGAAGTTAAACTTTGGCGAGTTAACGACTGGAGTTTAATAAAAACTATGGAAGAAAATTGCCATTATGTTCGCTCTCTCTGTTTTAGTCCTAATAGTGAAACATTGGCGGCAACAGCATCAAATGATATACACCTCTGGACTGTTTCAACAGGAGAATTAATTCATACCCTGGAAGGTCATACATCAAAATCTATCTGTTTTAGCCCTGATGGAACTGTTTTAGCTTCTGGTGGCGATGACTCTGAAATTTTATTTTGGTCAGTGACAGAAGCTCAAGTAATAAATAGAATACAAGTAGGTGTGTATGTATTTTCTATTTGTTTTAGTCATGATGGAAACTATCTTATTGCAGGTTGTGCTTTTGACACATTAAATATATGGTCGTATCCCAATGGTGAACTTTTCAAAAAAATTGAATCCGCCAACAGTGCATATTCAGTTGACGTTCACCCAGAAGGTGATATTATTGCGACAACAGAATGGCCTAGAGATATTAAATTATGGAAAATATCAAGTGGAGAACTACTGCAAACATTAGAAGGCCATTCGTCTGATGTTAATGCTGTAAAGTTTAGTTCAGATGGAAAAATTTTAGTTACCGGCAGTAGTGATAATACCTTAAGGTTATGGAAAATGCCCGATGCGAAAGCAATGAATTTTGGTGAATGTACATGCGATACAGTTTGCACATGCGATACAGTATCGGAAGCAGCAGGATCAGACACTTGCACTTGTAACTCTGTTGAAACTTGCGATTGTAACGAAATCTGCTCATGTAATACAGTTAGTAGTGGTGGAGGCTCTTACTATTATCCAAATTAACATATTTAATAATCTTCATATGCATTTAGAAAAACTTAGCTATGAAAAAGAAACAAAACAACAAACCACAGATATTTGCCATAAAAAAACAAGGTGTTAAACATACTCGCCGTGACTTTTTAAAAAGATCGCTTGTTGCCGGCAGTGCTGCATTGGGTTCAGGTTTACTTTCAAGCTGCGATAAAGATGAAGAAGAAGAAGATAGATCTGATTATAAAACTATTTATACAGATGTAATGACCCATAACCAAAGCATTAATGATTTAGATATTAGCGCTGATAATAAGATACTAGCATCGGTAAGTAATGATGGGAATATTAAGCTTTGGTCAATACCCGATGGAAAACTTATTAAAAACATAGAAGGACAGGACTTCAATAGAGTTAATTGTTTAAGAATTAGCACTGATAGCAATTTTTTTGCAACAGGAAACTCTGATCATAAAGTTCATCTTTTTTCATTTCCTGAAGGAAATTTAATTGATACTTTTGAAGGCCATACCACCACTGTCAGTTCACTTTGTTTTAGCCCCAATGGAAATATATTAGTCTCTGGATCATCAGATCATACTTACTGCATATGGTCGATGCCTGATGGCCAATTATTAAAAACTCTGGAGGTTAATTATGCATTTCAATCAATTGATCATTTTAACGCAAGTTTTAGCCCCGATGGCAAACTATTGGCAACAGGCAGTGGTGATGAAACAGTAAAAATATGGGATACCAATAATTGGAAAATTATTCACACAATACCAGTAACCCCCGGAAATCTTCATGACATTTGCTTCAGTCCAGATGGTACAACTCTTGCCATAATAAGACCAAATATCCAAACCATTGAATTTTGGTCAACATTAGATTGGAAACTAGAAAAATCTACAACGGTAGAAACAATTTCAGGCTCAATAATTTTTTATTCACGTAATGGAGATGCATTAGTTTTACAAGGATATGAAAAAATAGAAGTTAGAAATCCTGAATCAGGAGAACTTAAAAACTCTATTCTCAAACAGTCCAATATTTTTACAGCAGCTGCAATTACCAGCGATGCAACTGTTATAGCAACCGGCAATTATGGACATGCCATACAATTATGGCAATTACCCGGATTTCAACAAATTGTTATTGAAGGTAGCACTTGTAACTGCGATACGGTTTGTACATGTGATACAATTTCAAACAATAACAGTAGCGGTATATGCACTTGCAATACGGTAGATACATGTGATTGCAACGAAGTTTGCTCATGCAATAGCGTAAGTAGCGGCGGTGGTGGATCATACTATTTTCCAAATTAAGCCATTACAACGTTGAAAAAGATTTCTACCAAAATATATAAAATCCCTGTCGAGGATAAATACATTATTTATGCGCCTCTTAAAAGATTGGCATTTATAGGCAATAAGGCTATGGCCGATACCATATTTCAAGGTGCGGCTACTAATGATCCAGAAGTTATAGAAGCCTTAAAGGCCACCGGCATTTTTGAACCTGATAATATAAAGCTGACTGAGGTTCAAAGTAAAGGAGAATTTTTACCAACACTATGCATTTTAATGCCAACCACAGCATGCAACTTAGCTTGTACATACTGCTATGCAAACAATGGCCACAAAAAGCATGTTACCATGACTTGGGAAACTGCTAAAAAAGGAATTGATGTAGCTTTCGAAAATTCAAAAAAACAAGCCAATAAACGCTTTTCGCTAAGCTTTCATGGCGGTGGCGAACCTACCCTGCCCCATAATATTATTCTTAAAGCAAGCCGCTATGCCCGCAGCCTCGATCCTAATTGCCCCATATCAATAACATCGAACTGCGTGTGGGAACCTGAGTTTAGAAATGAATTGCTCGGCTTAGTTAACGAGATTAGCATATCGTTCGACGGAAATAAAACTACCCAAGATCGCCAACGCCCCGATTTAAAAGGCTTTGGCACTTTTGCTAAGGTTATGGAATCAATAAATGAAATTGAAAAACGAAACATTTCATACGGCATCCGCATGACCTTAACCAACGACAGTTTGCCAGAACTTTATTCGAATGTTGAGTATTTATGCAACAACACATCGTGTAAAACTTTTCAGGTTGAAGCCGTTTACAACCAAGGTAAAGCAGAAGGTTCTGGACTAAAAATTACCGATGTTGACCAGTTTATTGAGAATTTTATGAAAGCTTACGACCTTGCCAGAAGTAAAGGCCGAAAACTTAACCATTCGGCAGCAAGGCCTCACCAAATTACAAATACTTTTTGTACTGCAACGCAAAAGGCTCTTATTGTAACCTCGCATGGTGAGCTTACTGCCTGTTACGAAGTTTTCGATAACGCGCACCCTTTGGCAAACGATTTTATTATTGGCAATTTAAACCTAAAAGAGGGCGTTAAACTATATGCTAAAAAAAGAGAAAAACTTCATCAGAAGATTGCCGATAACCGAAGTAATTGTAAAGATTGTTTTTGTTATTATCATTGTGCAGGAGACTGCCCACCAAAAGCCTTCTTAGCTCGCAAAAGCAACGATAAATTTAAATGTACAGTGACACGCGAAATTACAAAACAGCTAATTCTCGATAACATTATTGATGGCGATGGTATTTGGTGTGGTAATTCAAAGCAAAAAGTAACTTTAAAGCCGGTTAAGTAAAACACGAATATTATATGACACAAATTGAGCAAAATATATACTGCTTTCCTATAAATAAAAGCTATTTAGTCTATTCGCCTTTAAACGACATTTCGGCTTTACTGAACAAACAAGCCCTAATTGAACTAAGGGAACACATTCAACAAAAGCTTGCTATAAACAATGAGCAAATAACTGAAATTCAGCAATTAGCTTCCGATATTTTAAACACAAAGCAAATCAAGATTACTCGAAAGCAAAACCAGCTCGATCCTCTCTTTTTAGGAATATTACCAACTCGTGCTTGCAATGGCGCTTGCAATTACTGCGATTTTGGAGCCGACCGTTTTAAGAACGATACAATGAGCTACGAAATAGCTATTAAAACAGTAAATTGGTACACCGACTTAGTTCTTAAGCAAAAACGCCGCTTACTTGAAGTTCATTTTTTTGGGGGCGAACCAATGTTAGCGTCCGATGTTGTTGAAGTAATTGTTCATAGAGCTCGCTTACTTGCAACTGAAAACAACATAACTCCATATTTCGAAATATCTACCAACGGACAGTATTCTGAAAAGCAGGCACAGTGGATTGGTGAATACTTTAATTCGGTGGTTTTGTCATTCGATGGTTTTGAAGAAACACATAATTTACACCGTCCCATTAATGGAGGTAATAGCTATGAAAATGTGTTGCGTACAGCAAAAATTATTAGTGAGTCAAATGCACAATTAAACATTCGATGTTGCATTAGTCAGCATAATATCGGCCAAATGCAAGAACTAACACATTGGTTTTGCCAAAATTTTAGATTAGCAGCACTTAATTTTGAGATATTATATAGAACAGAACTCACCGATAAAAAAGGCTTGGTTCCTCCTGATCCGTATGAGTTTGCGGTACAATTTCAACATTCAAAACAAATTGCCGAAAGCTATGGTATTGAACTTATTTATGCCTCCGATATTTCAGAAAAACCTCAGGTAAGTTCCTGTCCTGTTGGTAAAGACACTGTTATAGTATCGCCCAATGGTAAAATAAGCAATTGTTACATGTTGCCAGAACGCTGGAGACAGGTAGGTCTGGAATTTGACTTTGGTGATATAAATAACGCAGAAGCTATAGACCAAAATGCCTTGTCGGTAATACGAAGTGCGGTTGAAGATAAGCCACGTTGCGAAACTTGTTTTTGTAAATGGTCGTGTGCTGGTGGTTGCCATATAGGCAATACACCACCAAACTGCTCAAACAATTACGAAAATTATTGCTTGCAAACACGTATTATTTCTGCTTATACCTTATTAAATAAACTCGGTCAGCATAATGAGATTGCAACCTTAAAAGACAATAAAAAGACTTTGAAAAATTTGGCTTGCCATAAAACTGATGTTCTTATTGACATGAAAATTTAAGGGGAATATGCACGAATTGTTTAGCAAAATACACACAACCTTACCACTATTTGCCATTCCTTACAATAAGGATTTTATCATTTATACTCCTGGTTATTTTACTGTTTTAAATAACATTACACCCAATGAAATAAATGTTTTTTTTGCAAAACCACAAACATGCAACAATACGGACACAAAACAAGTAATAGAGAATTTATTAAAAACAGCACAAAACAATTTAGATAAATGGAAAGCCAACCAAAATAAAGATTTTAAACCGGAATGCTTAACCATACATGTTGGTAACGAATGCAATTTGAATTGTTCATATTGCTACTCAAAATTACAAGCAAGTACCCCTAAAGGTTTTCCTGATTTGAACATGGTTGAAAGTTCTCTCAATTATATGCTACCAAATTTGCCTTCAGCTTCCAGCACCTTAAATATTGTCTATCATGGATCGGGTGAACCTACTTATCATTGGGAAAAATTACTTGAAACCAACAGTTTAATAAACAAGTTTGCAAAACAACACAAGCTAAAAGTATTTACATACATTGCAAGCAATGGTATAATTGCTAAACATAAAGCAGCTTGGTTAGCCCGTAATATTAATTTAATTGGCCTTTCGTGCGATGGCCCCGATATCATTCAACAACTGCAACGCAAATCGAAAACAAACATTGAACATTCATTAAAGCAAACTTGCAAAACTATTTCTGAATTAGGTGGTAAATTTAATATTAGAACAACCATAACCCAGCAATCAATAAGCAAACAAAAGCAAATTGTAGCCTATTTAATTGAAGAGTTAAATGCACAAAAAATTAGGATTGAGCCTTTCTATTTAGCTGAAAATGGATTCAAACCCGATCAGGCACAAGCGTTTTTTGCTCACTTTAAAGAAGCTCAAAACTACGCAGCAAAGCACCAAGTTGAACTTTCTTATTCCGGACTAAGAATGGAAGAAATTCATTCAACTTTTTGCGATCAGTATAGAAACAACTTACGACTTACACCTGATGGCACAATAAATAACTGCTTTTGTAAATTTTCAGATAACGAAAATTTTGCTCTTGGAAAAGTGACCGATGATCGTTTGGAATTAAACAGAAACAGCATCAAAGCTAATTTACCTATAGAATGCGAAGAGTGTATTAACATGCTGCACTGTTCACGGGGTTGTCCTGATTTTTGTAGGTTTGATTCCGGTTCAGGTTTGAATCAATTTAAGTGCAAATTACATAAAATAATGGCCGTAAATAATATAACTGAATTGGCAAAGCATGCAATACAATAATCATTTAAATAAACATTCAACCGGATGCCAGCTTTGCCAAAAAGGCAAGTGGCTCTGTATATTTATTACCTACAAATGCTCTGCAGATTGTGCCTTCTGCCCCGCACCATTAAGTAACGACACCATTCAATCAGCTTTCGGGAATACTAAAGAGCAAGTATTACAGTATTTAAAAACAACATCATTTAAAGGTATTAGTTACTCAGGTGGTGATCCGTTTTTAGTTTATGACCGCATGCTTGAATGGCAGCAATACTTTTATAAGCACTTACCTCACTATTATTATTGGGTTTATACTAATGGTTTGACAACCAACCCGTATAAGTTAGAAAAACTAGCAAATACAGGCGTAAACGAAATTCGTTTCAACATAGCTGCTACCTCCTATTTAAACAATAATGTTTGGAAACAAATTAAGCTTGCCCGAAAATATTTTAAGTATGTAAGTATCGAAATTCCATCAATAAAAGCTCATCAACCAAAGCTAATAAAAGCACTTAAACAGGCAAATTCAATGGGTATCGATTTTTTAAATCTGCACGACTATATTGTATCCGAAAATAATCCGTCCAAAGCTCAAGAACCGATTAAAGAATTCACGCTTAATTTTACCGATGAGCTTTATTATGTTCCATCGAGCATATTAAACACCCAAGAAATAATTTCACATTGTGAAAAAGAAGCTTACGCTTTTAAAATTAACCATTGCAGCATGCAGCAAAAGGAAGAGCAAATGCTGCAACGCAGATTAAATACAGGCCAAATATTTTTAAATTCTGATATTGATATACATAAGGACAATGGTACGGTGGTAAATTATTTTAGGTTTCCTAGCGCCTTGTCTAATGAAAATATTAGTACAATACTTTTCATGCAACCCGAGAAACATCATACTTATTTAATATCAAAATTAGAAGCTGAACATACTTTACTTGAGCAAAGCCATATTGTTATTGAAGCCAACTGTGTACCAAAACTTAGCGTAATTGACTATAAAACGGTTATTGATTGGTATCAAATGCAGAAAGCTGAATAAGTAATTTATACTTATAACTAAACCACTATAGACTGAAAGTACCATAGGTTTGACTACGAATGAAATTCGTATATATTATAACAAGACATTAGATACTAGATTTTAGAATTACATTGAAAATTATTTTTTTTAGTCTAATATCTAAAGTC
>JAQICC010000332.1 GCA_027858735.1 Salinivirgaceae bacterium | reverse complement strand
TGCATTTATGGTGTCGATATTCAAAGCATTGCCATTCAAATATCCAAGTTGCGTTTCTTTATTTCGCTTATTGTTGACCAGAAAATAGACACCACCAAAACCAACTATGGTGTGCGGCCGTTGCCTAACCTCGAAACCAAGTTTGTAGCAGCCAATACCCTTATTGGCATTGAAAAACCCGATGCACAACTCAATATGTTCGAAAATACCGAAGTTAAAACATTGGAAAACAAACTGAAAAGCATACGGCATAAATTATTCAGCTCCAAACAACCCCGACGGAAAAGAGAATTACGCGAACAAGACAAAACACTGCGCACCCAAATTGCCGCACAACTCGAAGAAAACGGCTGGGGCAACCAAACCGCACGCCAATTGGCCGAATGGGATCCTTACGACCAAAATGCCTCCTCTCCTTTTTTCGACCCCGAATGGATGTTTGGCATCAGTGATGGATTTGATGTGGTGATTGGGAATCCGCCGTATTTAAGAATTCAGGGAATAAGAGAGTCAAATCCATGGTTTGCTGACTGGCTTTCAAAAAAATATGAATCAGCTACAGGTTCTTTTGATTTGTATGCAATTTTTACGGAGCGTGGAGTACAATTAACCTCAGAAAAGGGATTAGTAAATTTTATTATGCCTGTTAAATGGACTAATGCGGCATTTGGGAAAGGATTACGAAACTTTTTATTGATGAAAAAGGCTCTAACTAAAATTATTTCTTTTGATGAATATCAAGTTTTTAATGCATCAACTTATACTGGGATCCAATTCTTTCAACACGATTCTAAAACTTTATTCTATAATCAACTAAACACAAATCTCTATACAGAAAATGCACTAAATAATTATTTGACATCACTTAATGATAAAGATTTTAATAAATACAGTCTTTCTGATTTAATCAAAAATGGTTTTACATTAACCGATAATAATACAGGTAAAATACTAGATGAGATACTGAAACAACCAATTGTATTAGCAGATGTTTTTGAAAAAATTTTTCAGGGTATAGCTACAAGCAAGGACAGCGTTTATTTCTTAACCAAATGCTATGTTGAAAATGGCATGGTTACTGGATATTCAAAAGAATTGAACAAAACTGTTTCTGTTGAAATAGAAATAACTAAACCACTCTTAAAAGGTGACCAAGTTCAAAAATATAAAGAATTAAACACATCTAACGTTGTTATTTTTCCATATAAAACACAAAATGGAAAATCACAATTAATGACTGAATCATATATCCAAGAAAAATACCCTTTGGCCTATCAATATTTAAAAGCTAATGAAATTGTTTTAAAAAACCGAGAGAAAGGCAGACTTGTAAATGATGATTTTTGGTTCCGATATATTTATCCTAAAAATCAAAATCTTTTTAAGAATCTTAAATTGGTTGCGCCAGATGTATCTTTGGGCGGTAATTTCACTATAGATATAAAAGGTAGTTTTTATTCAACAACTACTGTATATGGTTACATAAAAAAGAAATCTATAAAAGAAAGTTACTGGTATTGGTTGTCAATTTTAAATTCACAAGTTCTTTGGTGGTATTTAAAAAATACTGGGGCAGTTATGGCTAATGGTTATTTTCGATTCAAACCAGATTATTTAAAACCATTTAAATTTCCAAATCCA
Organism: Salinivirgaceae bacterium; assembly: GCA_027858735.1. Lineage (GTDB taxonomy): Bacteria > Bacteroidota > Bacteroidia > Bacteroidales > SZUA-534 > GH45. The sequence goes on along the minus strand of JAQICC010000332.1, from coordinate 3,453 downwards.
AACGCTATATGCGAAATGGAATTCCTTTCAAAGTGTTTATATAGTAGTAATAAAAAATCGTCTCTTTTTGTCGTTCTTAATTCCATATCTAATGCCCTAGTCTTCAACCTCTACTTCCCCGACCACATGCAAGAGCGTGGTATCGATGTATTGGACTTTGTAGAGCGGGATATTGAACAAGCACTGCAAGGCAGAGATTTTGAAAAACTTAGCGATGCCGAAAAAGAAGAAGTGACAGAGCAACTCCTCACCATCTGGACCAACCCAAATAATGAGGTGGTAAAACGCATGGGCAGGTTTAAAGAAAAAAGTCCGGAGATTTTAAAACCCATATTGGAGAGTTAACAATAAATCGCATTACACAATAACTATAAAATGGTAAATAAACTCTACGGCATAACAGCAGAAGCGGAGGAAATTGAGGATATTGAAGATGAATTGGAATTTATAGAAACGGAGGAAGAAAATGACGAATAGCCCACGCTTCGTAGTCAAGCACGACCTGTCCCGATTTTTCGGGATTGGCTGGTCGCGCAAAAAAGCCAACACACAAGCAATTTTTGCGATAAGTGAGAGCAGAGCTAAACTTGTTTAAACTATGCCGAACAAAGCAAAAATCAGCGTGGCTAAAACCAGCCAAAGAGCTTGCCTACCCAATCGCACGGCAGACAGAAAAACCTAGCAAATTGAAAGAGAAAATGACTGAAATGAATGCTTAGATAAAGATGCTCTATTATTAAACCCAATATTAACTACATTATTTTTCATTGCTGTATTTCCTTTATTTTTAATGGGTGCAAATTGGGTTTACTATTGGTATAAAAGGCAAAATACTGAAATAAAAAACGCACATGAAGGTAAAATGCCAATTACCAAAGAACAGCAACTCAAGCTTAGAAAAGAAATGTTAGAGCAAACAAAAAACTATGAAGATATTGTAAATGATTATGATGATAAATTAAAAGAAAAAGATGAATTAATTGGTAGCTATGCAGTTGATATTGAATCATTCAAATCAAGTAAAACTAATCTAAAAGATGAAAATACAGCTTTATCAATTCAGGTAAAAAATTTGAAAATTAATCCACCTATTTTGTTTAATACTAATATGCTCACCTGTTTTACAATTAAAATCAGAATTAAAAAAGGGTGCAAAACTAAATGGGCCAATTTTTTAGCTTGTCTTAAATCACATCTTGAATTTGGCATCAATTTAAGAAAAGGAGCACGGCCACCGCATTTAAAAGTTTCCTTTTTGAAACGGCACATTTTATCCACGAATTACACCAATTTAAAATCAAGTTTAGTTGATTTAATTAGTTTTTCGTGCTAATTCGTGTAATTCGTGGACAGTTTTTGTTTTTATATTTTTAAATGCGTTTGCCCTGAGAAAAGGAGGATTCGATTTTTTATCGGAATCCTAATATTCACCATTCATTCTCCCTATCTTACTCTTTTGGCTTGTCTTTTCTAGGAAATGGCTTTTGTCTAAATTTTGATTTGCGTTCGGACGTAGGTTTTGGTGCAGGCTTTTTTTCCATGGGTCCTCTCTTATAAATAACCAAGCCATTTAAAAAGTTCCGCAGAATCTGATCTTGCATTTCTACATAATTGGGGTGGTCATCTTTCCTAAAAAAAGCTCCCAACTCACTTTTTGTAATCCTAAAATCTACCAATTTAAGTATTTCAACAATATCATCGTCACGCAATTGAAGAGCAACACGTAGTTTTTTTATAATATCATTATTTGTTAATGCCATATTCTAAAATTTTAGGTAAAAATAGACATATCCTTTAAAAGAGTTATATTTATTGTAAACAAAATGTTTAGATAAAAAAGTATGGAACAATATATTCTTGCGCTAGATCAGGGCACAACGAGTTCGCGAGCTGTAATTACCAATAAAAAAGGCGAAATAATTTCAATTGCTCATAAAGAATTTACTCAATATTTTCCAAAACCAGGATGGGTTGAACATGATCCGGTTGAGATATGGAGTACCCAAGCTGGAATTGCTGCTGAAGCAGTAGCTAAAAAAGGATTGTCGGGTAAAAACATTGCAGCAATTGGCATTACCAACCAACGCGAAACCATTGTAGTTTGGGATAGAAAAACAGGCAAACCCATTTACAACGCCATTGTATGGCAAGACAAACGCACTGCAGAATATTGCGATCAACTAAAAATGAAGGGCAAAGAATCATTCATTAGAAAAAAAACAGGTTTAGTTATCGATGCCTACTTTTCTGCGAGTAAATTGAAATGGATTCTTGACAATATTGAAGGAGCCAAAGACAGGGCTCAAAAAGGAGAACTTGCTTTTGGCACCATAGACAGCTGGATTGTTTGGAATTTAACGCATGGCCAATTGCATATTACTGATGTAAGCAATGCTTCACGAACCATGCTTTTCAATATCAACACCTTGCAATGGGATAATGAATTACTTGAACTATTTGATATACCCAAAAGCATGCTTCCTGAAGTAAAACAGTCAAGCGAAATTTATGGATATACTCATCCTAACTTATTTGCACATAAAATTCCTATTGCAGGTATTGCCGGTGATCAGCAAGCCGCCTTATTCGGTCAAATGTGTACCCAACCCGGAATGGTAAAAAACACCTATGGCACAGGTTGTTTTATGCTTATGAATATTGGCGAAAAGCCTGTTATTTCACAAAATAATCTTCTTACTACAATTGCATGGAAAATAAATAACAAAACCTATTATGCGCTTGAAGGAAGCGTTTTTATTGCAGGAGCAGTAGTTCAATGGCTACGCGATAGTTTGAAAATTATTTCGCGCTCAGGTGATATTGAAAAACTTGCTGCAAGTGTTAAAAGTACTGAGGGGGTTTACTTTGTTCCAGCCTTTGCAGGCCTAAGCGCCCCATACTGGAATCAGCAAGCAAAAGGCACCATTTGGGGATTAACACGAGGAAGTACCGATGCCCATATTGCCAGAGCAGCATTAGAATCAATTGCCTACCAAACCATGGATATTTTAAAACTAATGGAAGCCGATTCTAAAATTAATATTCAAGAGCTTAGAGTAGATGGTGGAGCAACGGTGAATAACTTATTAATGCAGTTTCAGGCCGATGTTTTAAACACGGTTACTGTTCGACCAAAAGTAATAGAAACAACTGTTTCAGGAGCAGCTTATTTGGCAGGTTTGGCGGTTGGTTATTGGAAAAACCTACAAGAAATTCAACAAATTTGGAAATCGGATATTCATTTTATACCAAGCACCAAACGAGATGAAATTGAAAAAGGAATAAGCGGTTGGGCAAAAGCTATTAATGCATTGCAATATTGGTCGCAATTACCTAATTAGTCTCAGCAAGAAAACTCCAATAATTTCGTTACTCTTGCATTTCAACCAGTCATCCCGAGATTTCGGGACTCCTGATTTTCAATGCTGCGAAAGCCTCATTCTTGGAGCTTTC
>JAQICC010000328.1 GCA_027858735.1 Salinivirgaceae bacterium | reverse complement strand
GGGTCTCGAACCCAGGACCCCATCCTTAAAAGGGATGTGCTCTACCAACTGAGCTACTGAATCAATACCTTTTTTTAAAGGCGATGCAAAGATACTACCTATTCTTTATTTTCCAAATGCTGGATGCTTTTTTTTAGTCTTTTTGTGAACCCTTGTTTTTATTGGCTTGTAAATCATTATTTTAATAAATTAAAGTTTTTTCGAATCATTTATTTTTTTTGATTAAATTGTTATCGGAGGTCATTTTTTTACATTTGTATTATACACATTTATCCAAACTTCTTATTTGAATGAAAAATTTTAAAGATAAAGTTGTAGTTATTACGGGCGCTTCTTCTGGAATTGGAAAAGCTCTAGCTTTTGAATTTTCTAAATTAGGTGCTTTAGTTAGCCTAGGTGCTCGAAGAATTGACAGATTAGAAGAAATAAAAAAGGAAATAGAAACTCTGGGTGGCACTATTTTGATTACCCAAACAGATGTATCCTATGAATTTGATTGCAAAAATTTAATGGAGAGAACGGTAAAAAGATTTGGTATCATTGATATTTTAATTAATAATGCAGGAATTTCCATGCGAGCCTTATTCACTAATGTTGAAATAAGTGTTCTGAAAAGAGTAATGGATGTTAATTTTTGGGGTACTGTTTATTGTACTAAATATGCCTTACCTTATCTTTTAGAGCAAAAAGGTGTGGTGGTGGGTGTATCTTCTATTGCAGGCTTTCATGGTTTACCAGGTCGCACGGGTTATTGCGCATCAAAATTTGCCATTCACGGTTTTTTAGAGACTTTACGAATTGAGTATTTAAAGCAGGGCTTGCATGTAATGGTAATAGCTCCTGGATTTACGGCATCAGAGGTGAGAAAACATGCATTAAACGCCCAAGGAAATGAACAAGGAGAAACACCACGGAAAGAAGAGAAAATGATGGCGCCTGAAAGGGTAGCGCAAATATTAATTCGGTCAATAAAGAGGCGAAAAAGAAATAAAATTTTAACCTTGCAGGGGCAAATAATTGCTCTTTTTCAACGAATCTTACCCGAGCAAATAGATGCTTTAATATACAGAGGTATGCGCAAGGAACCAAATTCGCCACTGAAATAATGTAACAAAGAAAACTGAATGGAATTATCACAATTCATTTAGGAATAAGGAATCGTTTTTATGCAGAAAATTTCCATTGTTATTCTTTACCTAATATTGCTATGCGATCAATTGAATGCACAATATTATGATACTGGGCAAGATTCATTTTCAATAAATTGGAAAAAAATTGAAACTCCGCATTTTAAAATTATAGTATCTGATGATGCCATGTTGCAAGGTAAAATGTATGCGGGGTATCTTGAAGCGGTCTATAAATCGGGGGGGATTTCATTGAGTCATAATCCTAGAAAAATACCGGTAATTATCCATAATGAAAATGCACTATCAAATGGTGAAGTAGCTTGGGCTCCTAAGCGAATGAATTTATACGCAATTCCACCACAATCGGGATATGCTGAGATGTATAGTAAACATTTGGCACTGCACGAGTTTAGACATGTAGTTCAAGTTGACAAGCTAAATCAATCATCAACAAGAGTTCTTTACTATTTGTTTGGTGAGCAGGCTATTGGGGGTGTTCTTGGGTGGCATATACCACGTTGGTTTTTTGAAGGCGATGCGGTGGCTTTTGAAACAGGAGCTTCGAATTCGGGTAGAGGACGATTCCCCGATTTTAGTATGAAGCTAAAGGCGCAAATAGATGCGGAAGGTATTTTTTCGTATCCGAAAGCTCAATTTGGATCGTTTAAGGATTTTGTCCCCAGTCACTATGAACTCGGTTATCAATTAATTACACGCTCAAGTGAAAAATATGGATATAATATGTGGTCGTCAGTTCTTGACCGAGTTGCTAAGTCACCAATTCACATAAATGCATTTTCGAAAGGAATTAAGCAAAAGACTGGCTTGTCTGAGCGAAAACTTTATGAAGAAATTATGAATGATTTTTCTGATGAAGTGAAACACAATGGGGACAGTTTAAAAATAGCGAATAACGATAAAGATTATATTAACTATTACTCTCCTTATTTTAATGGAAATAGTATTATTTGTTACAAAACCAGTTATTCAGATATTCAGCATATTATTGCCATTGATAGTATTGGAATAGAAAAAATCATTTATACTCCGGGTCATATTTATGATCAAACATTTTCTTTTAATGATTCTGTTTTGGTTTGGAATGAATATAAAGGAACACGATGGGAGAATAGTAATTATATGAGGATTGTTAAGTACACTATGAAAAGCCAAGAAAAAAAGTACTTAACACAAAAAACAAAGGCATATCATTCTCAGTTATCGCCCGACAATTCAAAGATTCTATCGGTGGAAGTTGATAAATCACTAAGGTGGTCAATAACAATTAGGGATGCTGTGAATGGAGCGTTGCTAGATTCCATTTATTTCAACGATCAACCGGTTGAGCCGTCGTGGGCTCCTAATATGGAAGAAATTGTATTTATAATGGTTGGGAATGATGGAAAATCATTAGGAATTTTGAATTTAGTCAGCCGAAAAATAAATTGGATAATAAAGGATAAGTACCTTGATATCGCTAAACCAACTCATACTGGCGATGCAATTGTACTAAAAGGAGTTTTCAATGATGCCTCAAATATTCTAAGCTACAATATTGAAAGTGAAAAATGGCAAGCTTTAACAAAGGTAAATTATGGTGTTGGGGAGGCTCAAGTGCATTCCGGTAATTTGGTATATACAGACTATACTTATAGCGGATATAAACTTAGAAAAACTGTTCTACCTAGTGTCTTCAGTAATATTATTGAGGGCCCTGATTTGTATGAAACAAAACAGACGGAATTTTTAAATGAAACAGAGCAACAAGTTGATTTTAGTAAAATTGATACAGCGTTTTTGGTGAAAAATTATAGTAGAGCTATGAACCTTTTTAATATTCATAGTTGGGCTCCGTTAGGAATAAATATACAGAATATTGAGGTAGGACCAGGGGTTACTTTAATGTCGCAAAATGATTTAAGTACATTATCAGGGCTTGGTGGTTATCAGTATAATTTGCTTGATCAAAGCCACAAGTATTTTGCAGATTTTACATACAAAGGTTTTTTTCCGATATTGAGTACAAACATTTCAAGAACTTTTTATCGTGACTCTGTTTCAGATCAGAATTCCAATAAATATTTTGTAAAATACAGTGATTTATCGCTTCAGTCTACTGTTACCTTGCCCCTTAATTTTGATACAGGTAAATGGTATAGAAGGATTCAGCCTAGTTTTGCTTACGAGTATTCCACACTAATCTCTTCAAGAGAAAATTTAGTTCAACTTGTCTCAAAGGATATCCACAATTTTTATTTTCAATTTAATGCTTTGAATTTATTAACCACAAGTTATCGCGATTTGCAGTCGCGCTGGGGACAAGTTCTTAATTTTAGGTATATAAGGTCTTTAGATCTGGATTATAAGGGGCAACTAGCATCAGGTGAGCTAACAATGTATTTTCCTGGATTGATAAAAAACCATGGCGTGAAAATTTATAGTGCTTACCAATGGAAGGAGGTAGGTGAACGATCATTTTCGGATAGAATAACTTATCCTTACGGGTATACACAAATTCATAACGATGAAATGATCTCATTGCATGGTCACTATATTTTTCCGGTTTTATATCCCGATTTAAATATTTTTGAAGGTGCCTATATAAAAAGACTTAAAGCCGATATTTTTTATCAATATTCGGAATTTAGTTATATGAATAGTACATTTGATTTAAAATCGGTTGGAGGAGATATAACCGCTGATATGCATCTGCTTAGGTTTCCTTTTCCATTTGAATTAGGGGTGCGTTATGCGAGAAAAATTGATTTTAACGACAATTTCTATCAATTTCTATTTAGTATGAGTTTTTAACAGCCACCTATATTTAAAATCAATCCAATGGTATGTTGTATAGTTTTAAACTATATGCTATTTTTACAGACGCTTATCAATAATATTTTTTTATGACTTTGATTCAATTGGAATATATAATTGCTGTTGATGCCCACAGGCATTTTGTTTCAGCAGCTGAGCATTGTCATGTTACCCAGCCAACATTAAGCATGCAAATTAAGAAGCTGGAAGAGGAGCTCGAAGTATTAATTTTTGATAGAAATAAGCAACCAATAGAGCCTACAGCTATTGGCAAAAGAATAATTGATCAGGCAAGAACTATACTCAAGGGAAAGAGTAGAATTTCGGAATTAATATCTGATACAAGGGATGATCTATCAGGTGAAGTAAAAATAGGAATAATTCCTACTATTGCATCGTATTTGGTTCCTTTGTTTATTCCTAAATTGGTAAAAAAATATCCCGAACTAAAGGTGTATATTGAAGAGTTAATGACGCATGAAGTAATTGAAAAAATGAATCAGGGACAAATTGATTTAGGCATTGTTTCAACTCCTGTTGGAGAAGATGGATTAAATGAGTTACCGGTTTATTTCGAAGCATTTGAATTATTTATATCTGAAAATCATAAGTTAGCAGCGAAAACCACCGTTTCTTCCCGCGATTTAAACCTTGATGAAATGTGGTTACTAACCGATGGACATTGCTTTCGAAATCATGTAATTAATTTATGTGGTGAGCAGCATTACTATCCTAAAAAATTGAAATTTGGATACAAAACCGGGTCGCTTGAGGTTCTAATGCGATTTGTTGAGCAAAACCATGGCTATACCTTATTGCCCCATTTAGCTACACTTAATATTGGTGAAGAAAGAAAAAAGAATATTCGTTCATTTAAAGAACCTACACCAAAACGAGAAATTAGCATAATTACGTCCGAAGGGTACTTAAAAGAAAAACTTATTGAGGCTATAAGCAAGGAAATAAGGCTAAATATTCCGAAGGAAATGAAGCATTTGGATAACGGTAAAATTATTAACTGGAAGAATTAGAACCAGTTCGCAGTCCTCTGTCCACATGAAAATATATTCATAAAACTATTTGCTGTAATAATTAGTCTCAGCAAGAAAACTCCAATAATTTCGTTACTCTTGCATTTCAACCAGTCATCCCGAGATTTCGGGACTCCTGATTTTCAATGCTGCGAAAGCCTCATTCTTGGAGCTTTC
>JAQICC010000204.1 GCA_027858735.1 Salinivirgaceae bacterium | reverse complement strand
AGGCTACTCAAAATGTGAAAACCAACAATTCCTAGGTCAGCCTGTCCCGTACCGGAGGTCGGGAGGGTTATACCTAAGTAAAGTGCCTCTTCACTTTGTTCGAATCGCTCAACTTAGGTAGGACTTTGTTTGTTACACTTGATGAATGGTACTCATTTTACGTTTACTTGAATACAAGATTGTAACTAGTGCTCCCACTGGGGGAGCTGTCCGCAGGACTGAGGGGGAACTGTTTAATAGTTTTGATGCGTTTGTCCTGACGAGCAGAAAGATAAAAAAATTGGAATTATTTCTTAGTCTGATTATAATCGGATAAAATTTTTAGTAGCTTAAATTTTATGGTAAAATCAGTGTCTTCCTCAACTAATTCGATATTTGCATTACAGAAAATGTAACAACTATCTAATTCTGTTCCTGATAAACCTGTGTATTCTGCAACCAGTTTTTTATTATAAATTTTCATCGCTTTTGCCATGCATTTCTCATAATCTAATAAATTTCTGATTTTTCGTTTTGCTTTTTCTTTTTTGCTCAATTTGTAATACCAATATGAAAGAGGATTTACTATTGCATTTCCCAAATTGGGATCACCATCAGGGAAAACAACACTTTTATAGGTAAAAGGCACTTCTTCTTCACTTAAAACTTTAACTTCATTGAGGAAATACGATTGTGGGGGCAACAAAATATTCAGTGGATCGAAACTGTGAATAACTTCAACTATTTTATGATAGCCCATAGAACTTATAATAAGGCTATCGTTTAATTTTGCTTCTATCTGAAATTTACCATTGAAATCAGAAATTATACTTTTATCAATGCTTAGATTGGTAATGTTAACATACGGAATAGGTTTTTTTGAATCAGAATTAAAAACAATACCTGTTGCTTTTTGACCAAATATAAAATTTGTATGTATTAATAAACACGTGATTATTGCAATACCATTTCTAAAACTCATTTTATACCTCTTTATATCTAAAGCATTCAACCTCATGATCGTTAACCATGCCTGTGGCCTGCATGTGGGCATAAATAATGGTTGGTCCAACAAAGCTCATACCCCGTTTTTTAAGGTCTTTTGATATTTGTTTTGAAAGTTCGGTTTCTGCAGGTATTTCATTCATAGTTTTAAAACTGTTTTTTATAGGTTTGCCATGGGTAAACGACCACATGTATTTGCTAAATGATCCAAATTCCTTCTGAATCTCCATAAAGACTCTTGCATTTCTAATGGTTGCATTAATTTTTAACCGATTTCTAATAATACTTTCATTATGCATCAATTCTTCCACTTTTTTATCACTGAATTTTGCCACTTTTTCCACATCAAAATTGGCAAAAGCTTTGCGGTAACCTTCACGTCGTTTCAAAATTGTATACCAGGAAAGTCCTGCTTGAGCTCCTTCTAAAACAAGAAACTCAAACAGCTTTGTATCGTTGTAAACAGGTACACCCCATTCTTCATCGTGGTACTTTATGTAGTCGTTGGGTTGGTTATGTGCCCATTTGCAGCGGTGTTTATCCATTATTGCTTTACTAGTTTTTGTGTTAAATGCAAATCATTGCCTGTAATAAGGATGTAATAAAGTCCTTTGTTCAAATCTGATAGCGAGAACGGAAGCATATTTTCGCCTGCAACTATGTTTTCATTTTGTACCGCTTTAACAAGCTTCCCGGAATTATCGTATAGTTTAATTTCAGCAATTTGTTGGGTTACAGCATTGAAGCTTAAAAATACATTATCATAAGCCGGATTTGGCAATAAGTGTAGCTTATTTAATGCTTTGTTTGATTTTTTTGGTGCACTTACTGTAGTATAAATATACGATGGCAATTCCCTTCCTGGTTCATAGACTTTTCCACTTTCATCTGCCAGGTAAATATTAACCCAGTCGGGACGCGAAGGAATATTGTTGTCAAAAACCAAAGTTTCCCATTCCTCATCAGTATGTCTTTCAAAATTTGTAGTATACTTTTCATAATAAGAATATACAGGGCCAATATATGCCATGGGTTTAAACCCATTAGAAGGGCACTTGCTTAAGAACACTCCTAAATTAATTTTACCGGTACCAACATGCATTACATTACCTACAAAAGCACCACCCTGATCGGTTGGCTGGGTATGTATGTCAGCAATTATAAAATCAGGTTTCACTTCATCGTCATCAACAAAAAACAAACTTGAATACCAACCAGAAAATTTTGCTTTACATCCGCCCCCTTCAAACAACATATTTTCTAAAAAAGTTATTTCTTCTTCATTAAAAGCAACTTTATTAAGTTCTTTTTTAGCCAAGGATTTAAGAGTTATCATAGTTTTGCTAAAATTTGAGAAATACGATTGATAGTACTCAACATATTCAACATCATCGGAAATAGATTCGAAAAAATTGGCCATATCGCCTGTAATTGTTTCCATTGTTTCAAAAAAATCAGGATTGGGTTCAATATACGAATGAGGGAACATACAAGTTGTACCTCCTGTATATGAGGGTTTGGCATAAAGCAAATTATCGTGCCTTAATTGCGACCATGATGCTAATTGCGTATTTAGGCTTTTATGTTGCCATGCGGCACTTTTACAAAATATGGGATAGTTATCAATGTCGTTCGGTGAGCTAAGTTGACGTAATGCATTTAACCAACCATTATAATACGATTGATTCCAAAAATCGTCATCATAACTGTCAATTAAGTATCGTATTGATGCGATATTAGAACCATATTTGTAGGTGTCAATTTCATCTTTTAAGAGAGGTAGAGCATTTTCATTTCCTAAGGCAAACATAGCGTCAAGGGGGTCGGGCATTGGGCGCCATATTTTCTGATCTTCGAAAATTATTTTATCATAAACCAAATTTGATAGAATATAAGAATCAATGATAAACCTTTGCCCCATTAACTTATAGGAAATTGGGAGTGGAGTAGGTTCGGAACTAAAAGGGTTAGTTATTAATATATTGCCCAAAATATTTTGTTGGTATGCACTATTGCTATTTAGTTCATTGAGTAGTTCTGACAATTTATCATTAGACAATAATTGGTCAGCAGTTTCAATTTCTAAATCAACCAAAACTTCTTTAAGTTCAATAGGTTTTAAGTTGTCACTCTCGCCCACAAAATATTCAATAATTCGTTCGTTAATATCAATCGTTTGGTGTCCATTAGCCAAATCCATACATTCGTTAAGTAGAAATGCATCAATAGTCATTCGTTTGGTATCGTTATCAATTGATGCTGTATTAGAGCTGGAAAGGAGGAATTCAATTCTGCCAAGCCACATCATCGTTCTAAAATAAGCTTCTAAACCTTCAGTATAATGACCCCTAACTTTAAATTGGCTAAAATCAATATTTCTTGGTTCCGAACTAAATAAAGGCATTAATGCAAATTGTTCTGCGTTTATGGCATTCCAAACCTCATCAACCTTTGCTTGATCAACAACATGAGGTTCCTGAAGTGTTTCACTTATTAATGAATAGGCTATTGTTGTATATAAATCAACATCTTCAATATTTGTGTTTAGTTCAGGATAATCGGTGTAATTAACCAGCAAGCTTGGAATTTTATCATAAAGTTTTTTACATAAATCAAGAATATTAGGCTCCATTATAAATAACTCAAGCTCAAGTAAAACAGCATCATACGACATGTGTAAAGGGTGCAAGATAGCGTCGCTTGAAATAAAAACAGGCATATCTTTCTGAAATACATCATAAAAAGCGTTGCCAAAATCATTAAAACTCAATCGTTCAGAAACCATAAAATGGTTTTGTTCCATTATAGATAGTTCATCAGCCGTAAGGTCAAATTTTTCAGTAATAGAGTCCAAGTAGGAGTAATTGTTGATTGATGATCCATTATTGATGCCCTTAAAATATTCGTTTTTTAAAGGATGCATATTAACAAGATCATTGTAATCCATGTTTTTATTTGCATCTAAAAAAGTTTGGTAGGCTTGTGCATCAAATTGGCTTTGAGCAAATGTAATTATTGATATAAGCAAAAGTGTAATAAGAGTAAGATTTCTCATGGTTTTAAGCTTTTTAGGGTTTAATAAACTGCTTTTATTAGCACAAAAAAGCTGCGGTAACCTCCTAAAGAAATTTCTGAATAAAGTTACAAAATAAAAAATAGCTAAGCAATAATCAGAATAATTATTACTTAGCCATTAGTTTAATAAGGTCTTGTTATTCAACTGCTTCTTCAACAATAGGTTCTTCAACAACTACTTCTTTTAAGTATTTGTCAAGAAAAGTTAGAATTGCTGCATAACCTTTAATCTCGTTTTCTTTCTTTCTAAATCCGTGACCTTCATCAGGGAAAACTACATATTTAACCGGAATATTGTTTTCTTTCATTGCCGCCACAATTTCATCTGACTCCACTTGAAGAACTCTGGGGTCGTTTGCACCTTGCAATACCATAACCGGGTTTTTAATATTTTTAGCATGGAACAGTGGTGAAATATTATATAAGCGAACAGAATCGTCAGTTGTTGGATCGCCCATTTCGGCATATAAAGCCTTTCTGAAGGATTCCCAATAGGGAGGAATGGAATTTAGGGTACGTAACCAATTGGTAACTCCAAAAATATTTACACCGGTTTTAAATTCATCGGGAGTAAAGGTCATTGCAGCCATGGTCATATAACCGCCATATGAGCCACCAATAATACCAATTTTATCGGCATCAATATAATCTAATGATTGAAGATACTTCTTGCCGTATACACAATCTTGTAAATCTTTATCTCCGTGATTTTGATCATCCATTTTGTAAAATGTTTTTCCATACCCGCTGCTGCCTCTGTTATTTACAGCGAGCAAAGCATATCCATTATTTACTAAGTATTGCTTTAATGCAAAATACCCTGTGCGAGATTGCCCTCCAGGCCCGCCATGAACCCAAACAAGAGCAGGAACTTTGTTTTTTGCCGATGCAATGTGTGGTTTGTAATATATAGCCGGAATTTCTAGTCCATCAAATGATTTGTAGCGAACAACTTCAGCAGAAACCAAATCGTCAGCATTAATTTCAGGATTAAGCGTATGTGTTAGTTTTTTAAGTTCTTTTGTTTCAAAACTATATACATAAATATTAGCGGGAGCCTTTGAAGTACCTACAGTTAAACGCATAAGTTTTTCACTGTCTGAAACCGAAACAGCTAATATATCGCCATCAGGAATCTCAGGAAAAGTTACATCTTCCCAGGTTTTATTGTCTTTTACAATTAGTTGATTTTTTCCATCAGCGTTGATGGCAATGATTCTATATTTTTCGGTTTCACTAACATAACTATAACCAACATCCCAATTTGTTTTAAAAAGCTCTTTGTGTTCCTTGCTTTTTATGTCGTATTCAGCTAAATAGGTGAACTCACCAGTAGCATTTGTTTGATAATAAAACGAAGCATTATCTTTACTAAAACCTGAACCACTGTATTCTCCAGGATTTAAAGAATCTGATATTTCTATCATTTCATTATTAGCCTTATCGAATAAAAATAACTTATTCTCACTTGTAGTAATGCTTTGAGTTAGGGCAATATAGTTTTCATCCCACGAATAATCAGAAATACTAAATCCCAGATCGTTTTGATATAGCATTTCAGCTTCCCAAATACCTATTTCCATTTTATAAAGATCGAAGTATTTAGGGTCGCGTTTATTCGAGCCAAAATACATATGTGTTTTATCAAGACTCCAACCAGCAAACCAAGCTTTTGCTTCTTCTTCAGGAGTTAAATCTTTTGTGGTTCCATCTTTATCGATTAAGTATATATGGCTAATTTCATTGCCTCCTTTATCGGCCGAATAAAGCACTTGATCAGTTCCAGGAACATAATCTATGGCAAAAAACGATTCAATTTCTGAATGGGTAATTTGAGTTTGTGCACCATCGCTAATTGATATTTCGTACACATTGTAAATACCCGATTCGTTGCTGCTTACCAATAGTTTTGATTCATCGGCCGAAAATGTACCGCCATAAATTTGCTTGTTTTTGTAAAACTGTTCAATGGAGTACTTTGCAGGTATATGTTCCTTTACAGGAGCACTACACATTGTAAATAAGGCAACAAGAAAAGCTACCGTTAAAAATAATTGATACTTTTTCATTTGAATAATTTATAGGTTTATAACTAGTTTTTGTTTCTAAAATTTGGCGACATGCAAGTTATTAAATAATAATGTGAATTTGTGTTGTGAAAATTATGTTATAGAAGGTAATATTTTTATTCTTGGGTTGAAAATTTTAATTTAGTAAGATGAGTTCGATATTATGTATCGACATAGCTTTGGCTATTTTTTAACATAGGCAATTCAAATATTTTATAAAACGGATCTTGCTGTGTTAGGTATTTAATATTAAACTCAGGTTAGAAGTAAACCAATAGCCTGTATTATGGATTTATACACAACACAACTTTTAGTAGTAATGATAGCTTATTTATTGTTACTTCTTTTATATGGTATTTACCATGGACGTAATGTAAAAAGCAGTGGTGATTATGCCATTGCCGAGCGGAAGCTGCCAGGATGGGTTGCAGCTTTATCAGAAAGAGCTACCGGAGAATCATCATGGGCTCTTTTAGGCTTGCCCGGTGCGGCTTATGCAACAGGTTTAATAGAAATATGGACAGCACTTGGTTGCGTTGTAGGGGTAATTACTACATGGATTTTATTGGCCTGGCGCCTCCGCGATGCCGCAGAAGAACTTCAAGTAACTACTTTTACCGAGTTTATAGCCAAAAGGCATGGAACAGCCGGAAAATGGATTCGAATTGTGGGCAGTAGTACCATCGTATTTTTCTTCTTTTTTTATGTAGGAGCTCAGTTTTTAGGAGGCGGGAAAACCTTGCATACCATGTTTAATATTGATGCGAAACTGGGTATGGTACTTACAGCCGCCATTGTTGTACCTTATACCATTTACGGAGGATTTCGCAGTGTAGTATATACCGATGTAATTCAATCAATAATGATGATTGTTACCTTGGTTGTTGGGCCAATAGTGGGCATAAAATATATAGCCTCAAATCCTGAATTATTTGCCAATACCATTGGCGATGCAATTCGTTTAGCCGGCCCGGCTCATGCATCTTTAACAGGATCGTTTAAAGGGTTTACTGCAGGAATGGCCATTGTGGGAGGTTTTAGTTGGTTTTTCGGTTATTTAGGTGGTCAACCACAGCTAAGTACGCGATTTATGGCCATTAAAGATGCCAAGCAAGCGAAACAGGCCCGAAATATTGGAGTTATATGGACTATAGTAGCTTATATTGGAGCTTTATGCATTGGCTGGATAGGAATTGCCATTTTTGGACCAAACGGTTTGCAAGATAGAGAATATGTAATGCCGGCGGTGCTGCTCGAAATATTTCCTCCTACCATAGCCGCAATTTTAATTGCGGGAGCTATTGCGGCTATGCATTCAACTGCCGATTCATTATTGATAGTATCGGCATCGGAACTCTCAGAAAATTTAATAAAGCCCTTAATCGGCAAAAAAATATTTGAGAAAAGGCCATTGCTTATTTCCAGAATTATTACTGCAGTGCTTGCTGTTATTGCACTAGCAATTGCATATTTTGGAAAAACTGATTTAATTTTTAATGACTATCCGCTTTTGTACCCAATTTTAAATACCTAAAACCTAATGCTTTAATAATTGTTAGGACTATGTTTAAGGCAATAATTAAGATTTTTCATTCTAATAAAATTCATTTAG
>JAQICC010000176.1 GCA_027858735.1 Salinivirgaceae bacterium | reverse complement strand
TCTTGCATTTCAACCAGTCATCCCGAGATTTCGGGACTCCTGATTTTCAATGCTGCGAAAGCCTCATTCTTGGAGCTTTCTTATCAGAGACCGAGTTTTCTTGCACGCACTAAGTAAAGCGCCTCTTCACTTTGTTCGAATCGCTCAACTTAGGTTATATAATTCTTTTACTTTTTGAAATTCTCTCATAATTTGTTGGGTCATTTCACCCGGGTTACCATTGACTATTGTATGCTTATGAATTTCTACGATGGGCATCACATTTTTTGTGGTACTGGTAATAAATACTTCATCGGCAGCAAATAGTTCTTCAATAGTAATTTCCTTTTCGGTAAACTGATAACTATTCTCTTTTAAAATATCAATTACTATACTCCTTGTAATACCTTTCAATACATTGTTAAACGGAGTATGCACAAAACCATTGCGCACAATGAAAATATTTCCGCGTACTGTTTCCTGAATAGTTGTTCCATTATAATACAACACCTCTATAGCATTGGTCTCAAAACAATCATTTTGCATAAACTGTCCAAATAAATAACTTGTTGATTTAGCCAAAGGCATATCACGCTGATAATTTCTTAGCAACAAAGAGCCTCCATTTTTATACAAAGCATCATCATATACAGGCATTTCTGTCGGAAAAACATATAAACTTCCTGAATAATTTGCCACATTATCAGCACTATGCGGCAATACAAATATCTTTATATAGCAATCATTAAGCTTATTCTTTAGTATGCTGTTATCAATAATTTGAGGAAGCTCATTTTCAAATTCTGTGAAAATTCTTAATTCCTTTAAGGTATTTTTTAACCTTGCAAGGTGCCTTTCTCCATAAAATGGTTTTCCATTTATTATTTGAAAAAACTCAAATGCACCATAGCCTCTATTTATTGACAAGCTGGTAATTGGAATATTTATATTCTCTAGCTGTTCGTATTTTCCATTATTAAATCCAATCATAAACAGTTAATTTTTACTTAAAACTAAATAGAATAATTTATACCTATTGATATTTTACCTGAATTTGCTGCAAATTACTATTTTTATGGTTTCCAATCATTCAACATCTTACTCAAATGGTAAAAAAGTACGTAGGCAAGCCAAATATTATTTGCAAAAATTGCGAAACTAAGTTCGTTGGCAACTTTTGCCCTAGTTGTGGCCAGTCTATTAAAGATTACGACCAACCTTTCGGTTTTATTATGTACGACTTAGTTGGTAATATATTTGCTTTTGACACACGTTTGTTACGAACCTTAAAATCAATTCTGTTTAACCCTGGAAAAATGGCACAAGAATTCATACTTGGTCACAGAGTTCGCTATATGCCACCTTTTAGATTTTATATTTTTGTGAGTTTTATTTTCTTTTTATTACTTAGCACTAGTACCAAAGACACTATTAATAAAGAAAATAGTTGGTTGCAAATAAACTATGATGATAGTACAGCATTTATATCAGATAGCAGTACAAAAAATGTTGATTCGGTATTAATTGTTCCTAAATTTAAATATGATAAAAAGACAGGCAAGCTAATTCAAGAAGTGGATTCTTTAAAAAAAGATCCAAAAAATAAAGGCAACATTTACAGTACAGATATTAAAGACATAAAAGAGAATCCAGAAATTTACTTACAGTTGGCTCTTAAATATTTTTCATGGTCGTTATTCTTTTTAATGCCAATTTATGCGTTTCTGCTATGGCTATTCTTTAAAAGAAAATATAAAAATTACATTGGCCACTTAATATTTGGTGTAAACCAACATGCCTTTTTATTCATTATTCTGATAATTATTATGGCAACTAATATCATATTTAAGAACTCTAATCTTGGATTTATGCTTTTCCTCTTAATATTGGTACCAGCATATTCATTAATAGGAGCGCGGAATCTATATAAGAGAAGGTGGATTAGTGTGTTTTTTAGGCTTTGTACGATTTACTTCATATACACAATGTTCCTTTCATCGGCCGTAATAGTTATTTTAAAACTAACGTTTGACATGTAATATGGTAAATCCAGTAAAAATTCTAAAAGCAAGCGATAATCACATTAACGGAATGGTTAATTTGCTTGAAATATTATTGAGCCAGGAAGCTGATTTTGTTGCAAATAAAGACTCACAGGTAAAAGGGCTAAAGCTTATTTTAGACAATCCTGATAAAGGGCAATTATTTGTAGCCATTAAAAATACCGAAGTTATTGGCATGGTTAATTTACTATTTACAATAAGCACAGCCATTGGCGAAAAGGTTGCTATACTTGAAGATATGGTTATTTCACCAGAATATAGAAATTCTGGAGTTGGAAGCCTCTTGATTGTACATGCAGTAAACTTTGCAAAAAATGAAGGCTTTAAACGTATTACTTTACTTACTGATGACGATAACTTAAAAGCACACAGCTTTTACAATCAGCATGGTTTTAAGAAGTCGGCTATGATAGTATTTAGGAAAACAATTTAGTGGCTTACTGTTGACTGAAGACTGAGAACTGAAGACTATTTTAGACCTTAAAGCGCCAAACCTCGATACCATATTTTTTAATTCGAGTAGTTAACATTCGTTCAGTAACCTGCAAATGTATTGCGGCTTTCGCCATATTCCCTTTGTTGGTAACTAAAGCCTCTCGAATTAGCTGACGTTCTAGCTTTTCAACAAAAAATGTCATACCTCCTGTTGATTGTGTACCTGACGATTCTGCAGTTTGTAAGGTTGGGGGCAAATGATGGCTATTTATAACCCCGTCGGTAGTTAAAATGCAAGCACGTTCAATAACATTTTCGAGCTCACGAATATTGCCTGGCCAATTATAAACCATAAGCATGTCAAGCGCAGAAGTGGTAATACGCTTTATTTTTGTTTTATTTTTTTTATTGAATTTTGCAATAAAATGATCAGCCAATAACGGTATGTCGTTTCTTCGCTCACGAAGCCGGGGAATAAAAATAGGAAACACATTAATTCGGTAGTAAAAATCTTCGCGAAATTTATCTGTTTCAATCAACTCTTCTAAGTTTCGGTTTGTAGCGCAAATAATACGCACATTGCATTTTACTGTTTCGGTACCCCCCACTCTTTCAAATTCACGTTCTTGCAATACACGCAATAATTTCACTTGTGTTGTCAATGGAATATCGCCCAATTCATCTAGAAAAATAGTGCCTCCTTCAGCCATTTCAAATCGGCCTTTTCGCATGGAATCAGCTCCCGTAAACGCTCCTTTTTCGTGGCCAAATAACTCACTTTCAATTAAACTTTCAGGTAAAGCCGAACAGTTTACCTTAATTAGTGGTTTGGTTTTTACATTGCTTGCTGCATGAATGGCTTCAGCAACCAATTCTTTACCACAACCACTTTCGCCACGAATTAACACCGTTGAATGCGTTGGCCCTACCATTTTTATTAAGCTAATAACATCGGCCATTTTGCCAGAGTTACCCACCATATTAAAAGTACTTTTATCCTCGGTAAGTTGTGTCTGTAATACCGTATTCTCTAAACGCAACTGATCAAGTTCAACTCGACGCTCTTTACTGGTTTTTACGGCTTGTATAATTAGGCCTCCAACTATCGAAATTAAGCGCTTATCTTCTTCAATATCAATATTTTCATTATACTTACGTGTTAAGCTTAATGTTCCCCCAACTTTTCCATCAACTAAAACGGGTACACAAATAAAGGTTAGCTCGTTACCTTCTTTTTTAAGGCTCAGTTTAGTTTTGTTTAAAAACAAATTAGATTGTGAAATTTTTGGAATTACAACAGGTTGTACCATTTCAACAACTCTACCTATAATACCTTCTCCTAATTTATATTGACCTCTATCTTGCTGAAGCTTGTTTAAGCCATAAGCCACTTCAATTGATATGGTGGAAGTGTTTATATCAAATATTGAAAGCATAGAATTTTCAGCGTCAAGATACTCACACAAATACTGCAAAACCGAATAGAGCTCTTCAGGAGTATTTTTACTCTTCATTAATTGAGTACTAATTTCGGAAAGCAGTGTAAGCTCTTTTACTCCGTAACAAATATTTTCGGTTTTGGGACACCTCATAAAAAATATATTTTGAGTGTTGTGTTGTTTTACAAGGAGTAAAACTAACAATAAAACACTTTTATCACAACATAATAATTGTTTTTTGGGGGGTAATTATTCATATTAATGTTAATTTTAAACTTACAACCCCTGTAAATAACATGCAATTGTTTGCATATTGCATTTTTTTAGGCACACCCCTATTTTTTAAAGGGGTATCTATCAAAAAAATAAAGTGATGAATATTTTATAAAAAGCAAACCAGAAGTTACTATGCGATTCGCAATTTAGATTTTTTCGATGAATAATTAGCCGCCACATTTATTTTAGTGGTTTTAAACTGCAACCAAACTTTATCGCCAATACCAAATCCAAGTCTATCAAATGCATTCGTGGTAATGGATACCAAAACAGGGAAGCCGATATCAACCACACATTTTACCATATATGGCGATTCAATAACACGCAGTAAGGTTCCACTAATCTGATTACTGGTTGATATTTCATAAACCGGACGGGTAGCCATAACAATATCGTCAGGCGATAACACGACCCTCACCTCATCCTTAACTTTTAAGCTAACAAATGACTCAATTAAAAAGCGCATGCCCGTTGGCTCATTAATAGTTTCGTAAAGAATTCTATCAGCCATTTCGCGAGGTCCAACCACCTCAAGATTTAAAATATTTTGATATTGCTGAAACAATTTTTCGTTGGATAAAAAGTCATTTTGAGAAAGCACTTGAAAAATATCGCCACAATAGGTAATATGCCCATTCTCAATATACATTACTGTATCCATTAGTTTTAACATGTCGTTAAAATCGTGACTAACTATTAATATGGGTATTTGATACTCCGCTGCAACCATTTTCACATACTGCATTAATTCCTCGCGTAAATTACTATCAACCGAGGCAAAGGGCTCATCCATTAACAATAATTCAGGCTGGGTTAATAAGGTTCTACCCAATGCAATTCGTTGCTTTTCTCCACCCGAACAACTTTGCGGACTTTTATTCAATAAATGATCAATGCCCAACAATTTTGCAATTTCGTGAGCTTTGTTTTTGTCCGCTTTTTTAGAAATACCGTATTGAAGGTTTTTTAACACTGAAAAGTGTGGAAATAGTTTATAGTCTTGAAATACATAAGCCACCTTTCTTTTTTGTATGCTCAGATTTATTTTCTTGTTGCTATTAAAAATTTGTTTTCCATTTATTTCTATTTTACCACACTCAGGATTAAGCAATCCGACAATGGCATTTAGAAGCGAAGTTTTGCCATGACCAGATGCCCCAAAAATACCCATTACGCCAGGCTTTGCAGAAAATTCATAGTTTCCTGTAAAATCACCTTGCGATATTTTGATGTTTATATTCAGCATACAAAAACTTCTCTTAAAATTATTAAAAAGGCTACGCGCAAAAGGTTACAAAGATTATCACAAAGTACGCAAAGGCAGTATTATAACTTCACTTAACATTCGATAACCGTTTTTTTTAGTGGCCTTAACATGGAACATATAAGCATTTTAAATAATCGTCATCTTCTTTTTCAAAAACCCACTCAGCATCATTACCGAAATCGATATTAATACCGACACCAAAACAAGGCGCATGGTAATTAACTCGGCACCCGGTGTTTGCATAGCATTATAAATAGCCAGAGGAATAGTTCGGGTAAGGCCTGAAATATTTCCTGCAAAAGTTATGGTAGCACCAAACTCACCCAGGTTGCGAGCAAATGCCAAAATAAAGCCATTTAAAATGCCCGGCAAGGCCAACGGAAAAGTAATGGTGAAAAACACATATAAATTACCCCTACCTAATGTCCTGCCGGCATCTTCGAGTCCGGCATCTACCATAATTATGGCCGATTTTACGAATCCTAAATAAATTGGGAATGACACTAACGAAGAAGCGATTATTACTGCTCCAAAACTAAATGCTATTCGAATACCCAAAGCTTGAAACAAAAAACTACCCAAAAATCCATCGCGACCCAAAATTAACAATAACAAAAAGCCCGTTACTACAGGTGGTAATACTTGAGGTAAATTAATGAGCGATTCTATCAGTATTTTTCCTTTAAATTGTTTACGAGCAACCAAATAACCAAACCACAAAGCAAAAGGTGTTTGTATAAGCAAACTTATACCTGAAGCTTTCAGGCTTAAAACAATAGCTTGTATTTCGGCTTGGCTAAAAGTCATTATTCAAATCCTTTTTTAGTGAGAACAACCTTAAGTTGATTTAAAAAAATACTATCGTTTATTAGAGCTTCTCCTTTAGTGGTTAAAGCCGCCATATAATAATTTATTGGCTGATATAAGGTGTCGCTTATAGCAGATAGTAGCAGTGCTTTTGTAGAATTTACTGCGTCGGATTTATACACAAAACCTAAATCAGCCTCCCCAATTTCAACAAGCATTAGCGCCGAAACCACATCTTTAGTCTCCAAAATTTTAGTTTGTAATTCTTTATAAACACCTGTACTTTCAAGTGCTTGCTTTGCGTATTCACCAGCAGGCACATGAGCCGGATCGCCCATTGAAATTGTTTGACATGCTTGTGCAAAATCAATCCAACTAATGGAATCGGTAATACTAGCTGAATTGGCAATAGGTACCACTGCAACCAAAAGGTTTTTTGCAATAACTTTTACTTTTAAACTATCGGCCAATTCCTTTTGTATTAAATAGTTAATCCAACGCTTATTTGCCGAAAAATACACATCACATTCTGCTCCAGCATTAATTTGCCTTGCTAGCGTACCCGACGAAGCTGTATTTATTAGCATAGGTGGAATATCTTTACTACTTACCACATCAGTTAAAGTTTGATTTAAACTTGCCGCAACAAATAGGGTAATATTATCGGCATTACTAGTATTGGTGCAGCTAAATACTACCGAGCATATAACCAATATTATGAGATATACCCATCCAAAAAGAGAGGTTCGAGTGCTTCTATTTTTAAATTTTAATTTTTCCTTTTGCATAAATTTCTACGTTTTTACCAAAATCAATAATTTTAGTTAAATCCTCATGTGTTGGAATTTTTACAGGAATAGGCTCTAAAGAACAATAGCTTTGAAATCTATTCATAAATCGAGCTGTTTCAATCCAACCTTTATCAACATCCTCAACAGTTTGTAGTTCACGCAGCATTTTTGAAATACCGCTATGGTCAACCATTTTGTTATAATCCATTAACACTGCTGTTAAAACCGCCTCAATACCTAAGGAAACAAAATTGTATATCACCTCAGATCCCAGTTTTGAAGTTTCAGGATTGATTTTATCAAGCTTACTTAAATAGGTTATTCCTTCTTGTAAAATTTGATTGTCCATGATTATTGGTTTATAAAATTCATACTCTACATCTGTAAAAAAAACAAGCCTGATTAAAAGGTTATAGATTACCAAGTGCCAATGGCAAAAGGCACTTGGCATCTATATAAAACACTATGAAATCGACTTAACACTAATAGGCTTTTGAAAATTCTTATTTATTAATTCAGTATTGAAAATACAGAGAACGTGCCAAACGACTACCAACATCCTTTAGTTTCTCATTTTCTGCGTTTTAATACTTTTTAAACCTGGATACAATCCGACATTTTTGTAGGAATGCCTTGCGAGAACTACATTAAGGTAAGTTAGTTTTAAATGACTATCCGCAATTATACCCAAGTAAAATTTATATCTTTGTTGAAAAACAATTATGAATTTATTTGATTTCAGCGAACGGTTTCAAGATGAAAAAAGCTGCATAGATTATTTT
>JAQICC010000144.1 GCA_027858735.1 Salinivirgaceae bacterium | reverse complement strand
GATGTGAGACTTAGTCGCTGTCGGAGACAGCAATTATTCTCAAGAATAATTGGGGTTAAAAATTATAAGGTGTAGATAATGAAAAAGATAGGTGCTTTTTGTCAAATTTTATGAATTATTCCGGTTAAATAGGTATTGAAATAATTATGTGCCACCAGTTTCCATCCAGTATTAATATAGCCGGCTGGAATCCGGTGGTACAGTCACTTATTATAAGCATCAATAATATCCAGTTTAAGCTCAGGTGTAAGCTTTAGCAGGCTTCTATGTTTCACTTAAAGATAATTTATTTTCTTACAATTATGGGCAGATAAACTGCTTGCATAAAATGCCCATACTATTATTAACAACCCGCCCAAACTCATTTTATTAATTTTACATTACACCATTGAAGGTTGTCCAAGTTTCTTTAACATTTTGCCATGCTCAAACACTGCTTTAAAAAACCCAGATTGCACATAATAGGGCAAACCATGCTTTTCCGCTGTTTCTTTAACAAATTTTGATATTTTACGATAGTGAATATGACTCACGCCAGGAAATAAGTGATGCTCAACCTGATAGTTTAATCCTCCAATTAACCATGTTAGTATTCTGTTATTAGGTGCAAAATCGGAGGTGTTTAAAAGCTGATGCACTGCAAAACTATTTTCAATACTTCCAGATGCATCTGGAATAGGAAATTCTGAAGTAGAGATTACATGTGCTGATTGAAAAACAGAACCCAAAATAACTCCGCTGGTAAAATGCATAGCAAAAAAGAATAATACAATCCAGTACCATGCAAATGGCAATGTTAATAGAGGCACCACCATAAAAACAATATAGTAAACTATTTTTGCAATAATAAGAACCGTTAATAATTGACCATAGCTTCTATTTCTACTTAATGGCATTCCTTTATCAATATATCTTTTCAATTGTTTAAAATCTTTCGTAGTGGCCCACATCAATGTCATTAAACCATAAAAAAACCATGCATACAAATATTGGAATTTATGCACTTTTAATAAGGGAGCATTCGGTGAAAATCTTAAAACAGAAACTACCGGACTAATATCTTCATCGCGTCCATCAATATTGGTAAAACCATGATGCAGATTATTATGCTGACGTTGCCAAGTTGGAGGAAAACCACCCACCAAATATATGCTTGCACTCATAATTTTATTTACTCTCTTATTTTTTGAATAAACCCGGTGATTCGCATCATGCATTACGCCCATTCCAACTCCGGCTTTACCAACACCAATAATTATGTAACACAGAAAAACTCCAACAAAAGAATTAATTACGCCAAGTACCATTAAAAAATAAGGCGTTAAATAAAGCGATAGCATAAAAATCGATTTAATGGCCATATTCCAATTGCCATACCTTGAAATGTTATTGCTTTTGAAATAGTCAGACACTAGTTCTTTAAGTTCAATTATAAACTCCTTATTATCTTTTGAAAATTTAATTTTTGCTTGTTCCATTTTAATAATTTATTGAATTGTACTATCTCATCTTTAAATAATGCTTAAAATTAAAGTACAAAACAGCCTAAAGTCAAGTCATTGTAGAGCAAAAAACTAAACATAGTAAATTCCTTTTAGTTCAGATTTAGGGACGAAATTCAAAATAAAGGGCTTAATGAATCCATTAAGCCCCTGGTTAAAATATTATTTTAGCTGTTATCAAACCATAAAATCAAATTCCATTATCTTTCTTTTTTTAAAAATCCATCCCTAACAAATTAATGCTTATATGGATGCTTTCCTATCCAGTTACCTGAAGGATTATAATTGCAAACCACCAAAATTGTACTCCCACACTTAAAAGCAGCACAGCCAAATTCAGTTGTGGTACGCCAAACCATTTGAGTATAATGACCAACCACTCCCTTAGATTTGCCAAAAATTTCGCCATGATAATCTTTTATTTCACTACCCCAATCATCGACGATATAAACCGGACTAAATTCTCTACCTGAAGACCAATATATGTTTTCACCATATTCATTATTTGGGCGATGCATCATTTTACAACCATTCTCTCCTTGCTTTATTGCCCAATCGACTGCATAGTTTTCCATGTCAATGTTCCACACAATAGGTGGCACATCAACATCGGCTCGCCAACGATTATGTGAATCAATAAATTCTTGTTTTAAGGCCGGAGTAAGTTTAATTAGGTTTTTATGTTGTAAGTCAGAATACTTCGGTTTTGATGATTCCTTTTTTTGATCACTCGTTGAGATATTTTCACCATCCTTAGTATTTGTTGTTTGGGAACTATTTAAATTACCAATGCTACCGGCTAAGTCATTGGCAAACTCTTCTCTTTTTTCATTTTGTTCGGTGTAAACCAGTTCTTTTACCTGCTTTTCGCTTGCCATACTTTGATGCCCAATATTAGAAATACTTAAACTTTGTCTTTTCCTTTCGGGAATAATTGTTCCTGTAAAAAACGAAGCAATAATATCCTCAACCTCCTTTTTATCATTAGACCTGTATTTAATATCAATCCAAATTGTACTATTTTGTTGTTTAACTACTAATAATCCTTTAGCAAATTTTGAAGTATAACCCTTTTTGGTACCCCAATAAAATAAGCCTTTTTGATGGGTAGTATTAACTATTTTATTTCTCTCGGCGATAGTATATAAATCAGATTCAAAATAAGCCATCAGCTCAGAATCCAATTCATTAATATCAATTTGGCTCACTTTTTTCAACGACACTTCGATAGCTGGACTTTTATAGACCATATAACTTGGGTTATCGTAAATATTAACAAACTTAATATTAGAATTAAACGACAGAACGCTTCCCTTTAGCTCATAATTATTTTGCCCAAAAAGCGCTGAACTTGCAAGAAATGCTATAATAAAAATATATTTTAGCATGAGTTTTGAATTAGGATATTCTTAATCAGCAATTAGCAGTAATTTACTAAAAACCTTTAGAAAAATAGAATTTATCTCCTAAAACATTTTATAACAAGCTCATATATATATTTTGATTTTGTATATTTATTCATAATACATTTTCTAATGAAATATTTCTGTTTCATATATCTTCTTTTTTTAGCCTCAGCTACATTCTCTCAGACAAGAGATAAACAATATGCAATATACTCAACCTTAGGTGTTAAGGGTGGCATTGGGGTATCCTCCATTTACAATGCCACCATGACGGCCGATCAAAACGTATTATATAAATCGGGTTTATATTCGGCTCTAGGCATAAAAACGAGCCTTTCATATATTAGTAAGTCAACAGTAAATACATTATTTGGAATTCACGCAGATTATTTATGGGGAAGATATCCGATTATATTCGATAAAATAATGACTGATATGGATGTTTACCGAAAAACAGTAGTAAGTTCAAACTAATTTCAGAGGGACAGAAAATAAAGATACATAAATTTCAACTACAAGATTTCAATTTCCAAATTAAGATAATAACATGAGATTGTTGATTTAAATATTACTATCCA
>JAQICC010000090.1 GCA_027858735.1 Salinivirgaceae bacterium | reverse complement strand
TAATCCTTTTTCCCAAGATGAATAGGGATGAGTAAAATAAATATTAGTATTTAATGCTTTTGCAATCTTTTCATGTTCTGCAAATTCAGTTCCATTATCTGAAGTAATTGTATGTATATGAGCTTTGTATGGGATTAGCATTTTTATTACAACATCAGCTAATGCATCTGCATTTTTACCTTGCTTTAATTTCTGCATAACAAAGAAATTAGTGGTTCTTTCAGTTATAGTTACAATCGCTCCTTTTTGATTATCTCCAATTATTGTGTCAATTTCCCAGTCTCCAAACCTCTCTTTTTCATTTACGATTTCTGGTCGCTCATCGATTGACACTCTATTTTTTATAGGAATAAACTTGCCAACATGTCGCTTTCGGTGCTTCAATTTATGTCTCATATTAAGATATAAATCACCACCATTTTCTTTATCAAACCTGACATGTTGATACAGAAGTTCATGACTTACCATTGGAATAGATTTTTTTTTACAGTAACCTACAATTTGTTTTGGAGACCATTGTTCTGTCCTTATTTTCTTTACTGCAAAAGCTTCAACTTCAGCTGTAAACTTACGCTTTCTATTGAATCGCTCTTTTCTCTCTCTACATAATTCTTGAGCAGATTTAGGATTGTACTTGCCTCTCTTTGTAGAATTACGTTTAATCTCCCTACCAATGCTACTATTATCTATACCAATAGCTTCAGCAATGAATGTATTTGTTTTTCCACACTTTAAATAGGCAGATATTTCATATCTTTGTGCCTCGGTTATATGTTTCATACGCAACTTATTTGTCGTGATTTAAGAGGCTAAATTAACATTTTACTTCTCTAAAAAGTGATAGTATTTAATATTAATACCTATTCACTTTTTAGAGTAAAAAAACATTTCCACTTTGAGGAAAAGTTATTTCCAAAATTTTTTTCTGGCTTTTTGTAGAGCCAAAAAAATTTTAGAATAACTTTTTCAATATAATAATTAGCCTCGGATATTTACACCCAAAAGTTGCATTTACTAATTGAATTTAAGTCTATTATTCCCCCTCAGTCTATCGATAGCTCCCCCAGAGGGAGCACTGCCTCTGTTGTAAATTTTGACGGTAACGTGAAATTTCGATTCTCAAATTAAATTATTTAGTTGAAAGCCTAATCGAAGTAAGTCTTCCCTTTGGGGAAGTAACTGAAAGGCAATAGGGGAATTAATATACAGACCTTAAGTAA
Source organism: Salinivirgaceae bacterium (assembly GCA_027858735.1). Lineage (GTDB taxonomy): Bacteria > Bacteroidota > Bacteroidia > Bacteroidales > SZUA-534 > GH45. The sequence continues at coordinate 6,066 of JAQICC010000090.1, read as the reverse complement.
ATGGCATTACCTTATCGACAGACAGGTTACCGTGTTTTACACCCCTACCTAAAAAAGCGAAGCAGACGCTTCGCTGTCCAATTAAACCAAGCCGCTGAAGCCCATGAAAGCCATGGCTAGAATACCTGCAACTACAAGTGCTATTGGAACCCCTTTCATACCTTTGGGTACTGTCATAAGGTCTAAGTGTTCACGTAAGCCAGCAAATATTACCAATGCCAAGCCAAATCCTATGGCTGAAGCCATGGCAAATACCACACCTTCCATTAAGTTGTACTCTTTCTGAATGGTCATAATAGCCACACCCAAAATAGCACAGTTCGTAGTTATTAGCGGTAAAAAAACGCCTAATGCCTGATATAGTGAGGGGCTAACTTTTTTAAGTATTATTTCAACCAATTGAACTAAGGCTGCAATAACCAAAATAAAAGTAATGGTTTGCATAAAACCAATACCCAACACATCCAATACCGATTTTTGAATTAGATAGGTAACTATGGTGGCAATAACCATAACGAAGGTTACGGCACCAGCCATTCCGGCAGCGGTTGAAATCTTTTTTGAAACACCTAAAAAAGGACAAATTCCGAGAAACTGGTTTAAAACAATATTGTTTACAAAAATAGCCGTTATAATAATAAATATATAATTCATATTAGAATCCTCCTATGCTTTTTTAAAACGATTAATTACAAGAATTAAGTAGCCCAATACTAAAAATGCACCAGGTGCCAATACGAATACCAGCATACCATAATTGGTGTCATAAATTTGAAGCCCAAAAACTTTTCCACTGCCCAAAAATTCACGAACGGCGCCTAGTAAGGTTAAGGCAAGCGAAAATCCCAGACCCATACCCAAGCCATCAATTGCCGATGAGATCACATTATTTTTTGAAGCAAAAGCTTCGGCACGACCTAAAACAATACAGTTCACCACAATAAGTGGTATAAAAAGACCCAGACTTGCAAATAGCGAGGGTAAGTAGGCTTGCATGGTTAATTCAACCACAGTTACAAACGAAGCAATTATAATAATAAAAGCAGGAATTCGCACCTTATCAGGTATGCCATTTTTAACTGCTGATATTACAATATTTGCCATAACCAATACAAAAGTTGTGGCTAGTCCCATGCCTAATCCATTTTCGGCTGAAGTGGTTACTCCTAAAGTAGGACACATACCCAATAGCAAGGCAAATACAGGGTTCTCTTTTATAAGTCCTTTGGTAAAATTCTTTACATTATCCATTATTCACCTCCTTGTAATTGCGTAGATACTAAAGTACTGTCTTGTTTTATAGCCACTTGAGAGCTTTTTTGCAAAGCTGTATACCCCCTATTTATAGCATCGAGGAATGCACGTGAACTAATTGTTGCAGCTGTTATGGCATCAATTTCACCTCCATCTTTTGCTACCAAGAAACCTTTGTTTCCCGGAGTTTTATTGACAATACTTTTGGTATCGCCGTCCCCACCAGGTTTAATTCCAAAAAGCCAATCGAATATACTGAATTTTACATCAGCAGTTTCTGCCACCACTTCTTGTGGCCTGAACCAATCGTTCATTTTTGAACCTAAGCCCGGGGTTTCCTTGTGATCTAAAACCTGGTAATTATAAACCGTACCATTGGGGACAAAACCTACCATAACTTGTATAAATCCTGAAAAACCTTTATTGGTATAGGTTTTTATTGCTGTACCTACCAATTTATTATCCATTTTAGCCGGATAAGCTTCTACAGCTTCTCCCCCTTCAACTTCAATGGTGTACATTTCATCGTTGGGGTTGTTATTATACGGGGGTACCACTTTATTTATTGCTTCCAATTTTTTCTTTAGCTGTGCATCAACAATTGGTTGCTTGGTTAACTCGTAAACAAAGCCTAAAATGGCTGATGAAACTAAAGTTACTATTAACAGTGCAAGCACCATGTTTTTAAATGTAGATTCCATTTTAGCGGCCATTAGACACCTCCTCTCCGAATCGTTTGGGTTTAATATATCGGTTAATTATGGGTACAAATGCATTCATTATTAATATAGCAAATGAAACTCCCTCAGGATAAGCTCCAAAGGTTCTGATAAGCACTGTGATTACACCAATACCTATGGCAAAAATGGCCATTCCTTTTGGTGTCATGGGCGAAGTTACCATATCGGTTGCCATATAAATAGCTCCTAATAAAGCACCACCGGTAACTATATGAAACAAAGGATCGGCAAAATGCGTTGGATTTGCCAAATGTAGAATTCCTGAAAAAATATAAATTGTTGCGATCATAAATACGGGAATATGCCAGGTTATTATTTTACGAAATAGCATAAAGGCAAAACCCAGAAGTAATGCAAGTGCACTTATTTCACCTAAACTACCCCCCATCTGTCCCATAAACAACTGCATATGCGAGGGGATTTGATCCATTAAACTCGAAAAAGCTTCTCCATTCTTTAAGCCCTCTTTAATTACACCCAGCGGAGTAGCACCCGTAATGGCATCGGCATATCTGGTTAAAATTCCTTTTGAAACAGGCCAGCTGGTCATTTGTACCGGGAACGATATCAATAAAAATACACGTCCTACCAAAGCAGGATTAAAGGGATTTTGGCCTAATCCACCAAAAGAAAGTTTTCCGACACCTATAGCAATTAGAGCTCCAATTACAATTATTGCAATGGGCAAATTACTGGGCACATTAAATGCCAACAATAAGCCAGTTAGTATGGCGGAACCATCCCAAATGGTTGGTTCAACCTTAATTATATATTTCTGAATTAGAAATTCAAATAACATACAACTCGCTATGGAAACCAATGTTACTATTAAGGCTCCTAATCCAAAAAACCATATAGAGGTGGCTAAAGCGGGAATAAGCGCTAGCACAACTCCATACATTATTTTTTTTATGGAATAATCCCCCGATACATGAGGAGAGGGGGAAACATTTAACAATCTATTCATCCGTTTTTAATTTACTTAAAATATAATTTGTATTAAACCGGCTTATTTCTTGACCTGATAATTTTACCTACTGATGCCTTACTTAATCTAATATAATCAAGCAATGGTCTATCGGCAGGGCACGTATACATGCACGAACCACATTCAATACAGTCCATTGTTTTTTCTTCTTCAGAGCGATCCCAAATTTGATTCTCAGCCAATGTCATAAGCAAATAAGGCTCAAGACCCATTGGGCAAACAGAAACACACTTAGAACAACGAATACATGGTTCAACTGACCTACGCTTGGCTTCTTCTTCTCGAAATAAAAGAACACCCGATGAACCTTTTGAAATTGGTGTATCAAGGGTACTTAACGATTTTCCCATCATTGGACCACCGCTTACCACTTTACCGGTGTCGCTAGGTAAACCACCTGCTGCTTCAATTAATTGCTTGGTTGGAGTTCCTATTCGAACCAATAAGTTTGAAGGATTCTTCACTGATTTTCCGGTAACTGTGACTACCCTTTCAAAAAGGGGCTTATTTTTTTGAATAGCTTCGTACACAGCATATGCTGTGGCAACATTATGCACAACAGCTCCCACTTCAATAGGCAATGCTCCTGAAGGTATTTCGCGATTAATTACTGCTTTTATTAATTGTTTTTCGCCGCCTTGTGGATATTTTACTTTTAAAGGAACAATATCGATACCATCGTATTTTTTTGCCAGCTCTGTCAAATTTTTGATAGCATCAGGCTTGTTATTTTCAATACCTATACCACCTCTATTAACTTTTAATGCTTTCATTATTAGCATTGTACCTATCAACATTTCTTCGCCTCTTTCAAACATCAATCGGTGATCGGCTGTTAAATAGGGCTCACACTCGACTCCATTTATTAGCAAAACCTCGGCCGTTTTACCCGGAGGTGGCGCTAGTTTAATATGCGAAGGAAAAGTTGCACCACCTAAACCAACAATACCTGCTTCCTTAATTTTTTTAAGAATATCTTCTGGAGTATGCGATAAATCATCAATAACTTCATCGGTCTTGCTAATTGATTCTAACCACTCATCGCCTTCCACATTAATAACAATACTTTGACGACTAAAGCCGGAACTGTCAATTACATTATCGATTTTAGCCACGGTACCCGATACTGAAGAGTGAATGTTTGCAGATACAAATCCACTGCTTTGTGCCAGAAGCTGTCCAACCTTGACCTGATCGCCTTTTTTAACTACAGGATTTGCAGGTGCTCCAATATGTTGTCCCAAAGGTATATGAGCAACCTTAGGTATTTCAGCATTTACTATAGCAGCATTTGCCGAAAATTTATTCTCAGCTGGATGAACACCGCCTTTTCTAAAAGTTTTTAACACTATATCCTCCTGTATTAATTATGGTTATTTTCTTTTGGAGTCTCTTTAGTAAGCGACTCAATTATTGGCGCTGCAACTTTTTTGGGTGGAAAGTTGAGTTCATGAATGGCATCAGTTGGGCATTCAGGTACGCATTTACGACATAACTTACATTTATTAAAATCGATATATGCTAAGTTATTTTCAATTGTAATGGCCTCGAATGGACAAACTTTCTGACATTTCATACACCCGATACAAGCAACCGAACAAGCTTTTTTAGCTACACCACCTTTATCTTTGTTTACACACGATACGAATATGCGTCGATCTTTCTTGCCTTTATTACGAAGTTCGATTATGTTTTTAGGACAAGCTTTAACACAAGCTCCACAAGCGACACATTTATCGGCATCAATTACCGGTAAACCTGTAATGGGATCCATGTACATGGCATCGAATTTACAAGAATCGACACATTCTCCATGTCCTAAACAACCGTAAGTACAACCCGTATCGCCAACATAAAGCGATGCTACAATAGTACAGTTTGGGGCTCCATCGTAGTGGTTTGTTTTTGCCCTATTATCACAAGTTCCGTTACAACGAAGTACCGCAATTTTAGGATCTGCTGCAGAAGCCTCATGTCCAAGATGAGCTGCAATTGCAACCATACCATCAGCATCAGAAACCGGACAATTAAGGTCTGAAATATCATCGGCTTTTACCATAGCCTCAGCAAAACCGCGACATCCGGGGAAACCACACCCCCCACAATTTGCCCCAGGCAACATGCCTTCAACTTCATCAATTCGGGGATCTTCAATTACCATAAACTTTTGCGCCACAAAATACAATATAAGGGCTGCTAAAACACCCAGTGCGCATAAAGAAATAATGGTATAAATAACTATAATACTCATACAATCAATAATTTATTATTGAATTTCGAAAATAAATGACTTCTTAATTCTATCTTTTGTTACATACAATACAAAGTAATAAGGTACTAAAACTGAAAGTGCCAGCAATCCGGCAGTTGTTTCTTTAAAAGACAAAACAGTACCTATAATTAGTGTCAACAATACTAAAATAAATGGAAATAAGTAGCCTAAAAACAAAGCTTTAAATCCCATCGATTCTTTCCCTGTTATAACAACAGCATCACCAATATTTAACTTTTTATTAGAAGCTACCTCAACCACTTTTTCTTGCATATCGGATGCATTACAAGCACCCTTGGCATGACATGACGAACATGCTGACATATTGGTAATGCTTACCAAGATAATATTATTTGAAACTGATGTAACTATACCCTTATGCGAGATTAAAGCGTTGCCCATTAAATTCTATAATTTGGTGGCAAAAGTAAAACGTTTGCATGGTAAATGGAAGTATTATTTAATGAATTTACAAGCTTTTCGTTATTTAGGATGAATATAAATAACAACTTATATATATAAGTGAATATTATAATTGTCTGATTTTAGCATGTTTAATATATGCCAGAATTAACTTTACGACCTATAATTATGTCTTTATTTTGCCGTTAAAAGCAAAAAAACATGCTTTAAAACTGCTTTTTCAAGCTTATATATACTCACAATTTGAAGAATTACATACTATATGCTTCAATGGGTGTACGACAAATTTCCCTTTTTTTACCCCTAGATCCCCTAAAGGGGACTTCGAAAAATATTGGCTTTTGTTGACTTCCTTTAGGGTCGGGATAGAATAACGAAAGCCAATATTT
>JAQICC010000063.1 GCA_027858735.1 Salinivirgaceae bacterium | reverse complement strand
GAGCTAAAAAGTTCAAATTCGAGGCGTGTGAAAAATTCAAACCGCAGTATACTAGTGTATTCGAGGATTTGGATTTTGAGCGACAACGAAGAAGTTGGACTTTATAGACAAACTCTAATTAGTACTGTGAAAAATATTTCACCATAAATCATTTAAGCATTGTATCATTATAAATTAGCTCATAATAGGAAACCTTTTAAATTCTTTTTCTCTATCAAATAAATACCTGTATGTTATATAATGCTTTGCCGATTTACTGCCTACCGATATGAATATTTTACGCATTTTAGGATTAAAATCGCCAACCCATGAAAATTCAATCTCTTTGTAATGTGGTTTGTGTTTCATTACCTCATTAATGTGGTAAATAAATGCAGACTCAATACCCAAGCTCTGAAATTTTGGAACAACCCCCATAAGAACTCCACGAGCACGAGTCATGGTATTTTTCTTTTTTAAGTAAAAAAATCTTAGAATATTTATAAAATGCAGTTTGCCATTCAAGTGTTTAAATAGTTGGTTTACATCGGGATACATTAAGTAAATAGCAATGGGTTTGCCTTTGTTGTACGCCAACCATACAAACTCTTCTTCAATAATTATTTTGGCTTTTTTAAGTGTTTTATGGATATATTCAGGTTGCATGGGTTTAAAATCTTCTTTAAACGAAGCCCAAGCCTCATTATAAACACTGCAAAAATCATTTACAAACTTTTCCTGTTCTTTCCATGTAAAATGTTTGAATTCGTATTCAGGTTTTTGTGCTACCCATCTTGCAATTTTTAAAAAGCGTTCATCAATGGGTTTGCTTATATCTAAATGAAAACCTTCTTGCTTGTAGTAAGTTTTAAAGCCATAATTCTCAAAAAGTTGCTGGTAATATTCATGATTATAGGGTATTTCGTACGATGGATGGGTAAAACCATCAACCAACAAACCCCAATATTTATCGGGTTCACCAAAGTTTATGGGGCCGTCCATGGCCTCCATGTTCTTGCTTTGCAACCATTTTTTAGCGGTGTTAAAAAGTGTAAAAGCTGCTTGCTCATTATCAATGCATTCGAAAAAGCCCATGCCACCTGTAGGCTGGTCATCGCTACCCATTTTATTATGGTTTACAAAAGCAGCCACACGGCCAATTAATTCGTTTTTTTCATTTTTTAAAAACCACCGACATGCTTCTCCATGGGAGAAAAAAACATTTTCCTTTGGATCAAAAATTGAGTTTATATCTTTATCGGGAGGACAAACCCAAATATTGTTGTTTTTATAAATTTTACGGGCAACATCGAGGAAAGTAGCTTTATGTGCCTTGCTTTTAACTTCAGTAATTTGCATGGTTTGTAAGAAATTTAAGTCGTTTTAAATCATCTGTTTTGAATAGATTTGATTTATTAGATGCTGATATTTTTCAGATATAAATTTTCGTTTTAGCTTAAGCGTTGGTGATAATTCGCCTGAGAAAGGAGTCCATTCATCGGCAACTAATTTAAACCTTTGAATTTGCTCAGCTTTAGCAATATTTTTATTAAATAATTTAATATCACCTTGAATAAGGGAATATACTTCAGGCATTTGGATAATTTCTTCGTGAGAATTGTATTTCAAATGGTTTTGACTACACCACTCTTTAATTATGGAAAAGTTTGGATAAATTATAGCACTTGCAAATTTTTCTTGTTCTCCGATAACCATAATTTGTTCAATATTATTCGACTCTTTCATTCTATTTTCAAGTACCTGTGGTGCAATAAATTTACCCGACGATAATTTGAAAATTTCTTTCTTACGATCCGTAATTACCAGAAACTTGCCTTCATCCATATAACCAATATCGCCGGTATGAAACCATCCATCATCATCGAATACTTGCTTTGTTAGTTGGTTATCCTTGTAATACCCAAGCATAACGTTATGGCCTTTGCACATAATTTCGCCATCGTTGGCAATTTTTATTTCTACACCATCAATTAATGCACCAACTGTACCGAGTTTTAAATTGGGGTCATGTTGTCGGTTTATGGTAATAATTGGGGAGGTTTCGGTTAAACCGTACATGTTTAATATTTTTATTCCGCAAGCCCAAAACACACGCTCTAAACGCGGTTGTAGGGCAGCTCCACCGCATCCAACTATGCGAATTTTACCACCTAAGGCTTCGCGCCATTTCGAGAAAATAAGTTTATCGGCAATAGCTAATTTTTTTTTGTACCACCAACTGCTTTTACTTTCTTGCTTGTATTTTAAACCAAGCCTTACTGCCCAAAAGAATAGCCTTTTCTTTATACCTGTTAATTTATTGCCTTTGGCTATCACGTTGTCAAATACTTTTTCAAGTATACGTGGCACGGCATCAAAACCATCGGGCTGTATTTCTTTCATATTGCTTGCAATGGCAGCCATGTTTTCGGCATAGTATAAGCCAGTCCCGCTATACTGTGTTTGATAATTTCCCATTCTACCACCTACATGACAAAGCGGAAGAATACTTAAGTATTTATCGTTAATGCCAAGATTAAAAACCTTTGAGGCTTCTAAAAAGTTTTGCACCATGTTTTTGTGCGATAGCATTACACCCTTTGAAGTACCCGTTGTACCCGATGTATAGATTAAGGTAGCAAAGTCGTCTTCAACCACACTTGCCTTTATTGTTTCCAATTCTTGCTTATAATATACTGCACTATCTTTTCCGAGTTGCACAATTTCATTCAAGTTCTTTGCTTCATCAAGGGCATCAAAAGAATAGACACCTTCGGCATTTTTTTTATGAAAATTAGTTTCCGATACTTTACCAAATAGATATAGGTCGGAAACAAATACAAGTTTTGAATCGGAATGCTCTAAAATGAAATTATATTCTTTTGTACTTAAAGAAGTAAAAATGGGTACATGTACTGCACCAATCATTGAGATTCCCATATCAACAAAATTCCATTCAGGCCTGTTAGAGGATATTGTGGCTATTTTATCGCCTTTTTTTATACCTAGTGATAATAAGCCATAGCTAATATGGTGGGCAATTTCAATATATTCTTTCGCACTGTGTAAAACCCATTTCCCATTTTGTTTTACTCCAAAGGCATCTTGCTTATTATGAAATTCTTTTTCGTATCTTTTTAATAAATCAAAAACTCGTGTTGTAGTCATAGCATTGGTTGCTTATTGATGATTATAAATATTTTATCTGCAAATATGTGTTACAATATAGAAATAAAATGGATGAATTTGATAATTTGGATATAGAAAACGATTTGCATGGTATGTTAGTATAGGCTCTAGTGTCAAGTTATGTATGAAATGACGTATAGAATGAAGTATTTTGTTTTTTTGCAAAGCAAAAAATGTGAGTATAGCAGCGTTCTGTAAGTATTTTTTAATGAAGCAAAAAAAGTATAAGAACAAATTATTGTGCGTTAGAGCAGGTGTGACTTGACACTAGTGTTAAGTCAAGAATCAAGTTTCGGGTTTTTATGGATTATTTCATTCCCTCTCTGCCCTGCGGGCATCTCTCCCAGGAGAGAATTACAAAGCGGAAGCGGGCGAGTCTTCCCCTGGGGGAAGTGCCTTTAGGCGAAGGGGGAATAAAGGTTAATTTACCCGTATTATCATGCTTGACTTGACACTAGCAACAATAAAAAGTTTAAATTCTTGCGGACTTGTCTTAGCTGAAAATCAAAGAATTTTCTCAATCCTTTGCATTAATCCTTTGTATATAGTAACAATACTAGCCCTTCTTAGCTCTTTTCGGTTTCTTCAGTTTCTCAAGTTCTTCTAAGGCATCTTCAAGTTTTTTCTGAATTGTGGCTTGTCGCTTGTGCGATTCTTATAGTTTAGCTTCAGCATCGGCTTCGCGCTGTTTAGCTTCGTCAAGCAGCTTTTGAATTTCTTTATCTTTTATCTCGTCTTCTTCCTGTATGGCTTGCATCTTTTCGAGGGTTTCACGCATCTCCCTATTTTTGGATAACGTTTCTTGTTCTAATTTACGCGATTCATCAATAAGAGCTTGTGATTCTTCATTCATTTTTACAATATTCAATTGAGAGGCAATATTCTCAGTAGCACGCTTTAAAAATTCTTTATTGGTATCTGATATTGGTTTAAAAGAAGCTAACTCAATTACGCCAATAACTAATTCGTCAATTTTCATGGGAATCAGAGCTAAAATTTTTGGAGTTGAACTTCCTAGCCCCGATGAGATGGAGAAATATTTCTCAGGGAGATCTTCCATGTATTTTTCCTTACCTAAACTAAAACATTGTCCTGTTAGTCCTTCCTTGAGTCCTATGTTTTCAAGCTGAGCCTCTTTGTTTAAACCAAAATGAGCCAAAAGTTTTAAATGTTCTTCCTTATCGGCTTTAACGTGGAAGTACATTGCTCCTAAAGTGGCATTTACCCGCTTAACCAGATGCGACAATAACTGATCAGCTAGTTGCGAAAGATTATCCTTATTTCTTCGCATTACATCAGTTATTTCATTTAGTCCTTCATTTATCCAGTTTTGCTGTTCCTGTTCTTTTTGGTAATTTTTAAGTTCCTCTGCTTGGTGCGATAGCTTTTGAGTGCGCTCTTCAATGCGTTCCTCAAGCGATTGTTTTTCCTGACCTAGTTCAAGGCTTAGCTTTTGGTTGTCGAGTAAAGCCACAGCCGATTTCTTAGTTAAAAGAAACGATTGTAATACCATAAATGCTGCAATTCCATAAGGAGCAATGTAGGCTGAGTTAACTACTCCCATACTATACAGTAAATCATTTACAGCGGTTGCATATAAAAGAAACATTCCAATAAAAGTAATAAATGCGCCTTTTTGTTGTTGAAACGAAGCTCTTAGTAATACCCCAAATACAAGGTACAAGCCACCAAGCCCGATGTAAGCTTCAAATATTAATTTAAATTGTCCGTAAAACCAAGCATTGGTTGAAAAAACCAAAAGGGTTATCAGTATTCCTATTCCTGTTAAAATATAAAACATAAGCTTTGGAAATGCTTTTCGATAGGAAAAGTAAAAGTATAGTGCAAAGAAACTCATTGTACCAAATCCAGAAAAATTGTCAAGCTTCACCAATAATTCCCAATTCATATTCGGAAACCAATGCATTAAAATGCGTTCATCAGTTGACAGGTTTCTTAAAATCATAATGATTGACAGCATGCCAAATAAAAGATTCCCAATATCAAGCCGGCGTAAAGCGTACATTAACATATGGTTAATGCCTATAATTAGAATTATTCCAATTAGAAAAAAGTTGAGTATTAAGGTGTTTTCTGTGGCATCAATAATTTCTTCAATAGTGCCAAAGAGTATGGGCTGCTGGGCACCCGCCCTCCTGTGATGAAAGTTCGATACGTGTAGTACAACATCTAGAACTTGATAATCTATACTGTCTCTCGCAATAACAGGTAGGGCTATTTCTTGTGTTAAAAAGCGAGGAACACTTTCTTCTTTAGTTTTTCCAATAGTGCCTAACGACGATAAAAGTTCGCCATTTACATACAATTTATAAGCAGTAAAAATACTACGCAGTTTTAATCCATATACTTCGTTGCGGTTATCTACTTTAATGCGTATTCTATAAGTGCCATAACCCTCAGCTGGTATTTTGCTATTATCATCTAAAGTAATTTTTGTCCAAGGTTTAGGAAGAGGAGCGCTGTATTTTTTATGGCCGGGTAGTGCATCATTTACAGAATCAGGAAGTAAAAATTCTTGCCAATAAAAATCGCAGGTACCTTCAAATTTTACCAAATGGTTTTCCCAATTCACATGGGTAACATCAATAAAGCCATCTTCAAGTAAATATTCTTGACCATGTGACGATTTAGTACCAATAAATAAAAATAGGATTAAGGATATAAATAAAACTTTTGTAGTCTGCATGGATTATTTTTAACTGATTCACCCCGAAATTAAATATTTTTTTTGGGATATCAATTTTGCAGCTTATCTTTTATGTTATAAATAGTATTCTTAAAAAATGCTGCTAAAACCCAATAGAGGTGTTCTATTTCTTCAGCTTGTCTTTAAAAAGTTTTTCAAATTTTTCAACTTTCGGAGTAACAACTATCTGGCAATATTGGTTTTGAGGGTTGTTAATAAAGTATTCCTGGTGGTAAGCTTCGGCGCTATAAAAAGCTGAATATTTTGAAATTTCAGTAACAATTGGGTTATTCCAAATATGGTTAACTGTTAATTCTCCAATAATATTTTCTGCTTGTTTTTTCTGGTCTTCATTATGGAAAAAAATAACGGAACGGTATTGAGTTCCTTTATCAGCAACTTGTTGGTTTAATGTAGTTGGGTTGTGGGTTTTAAAAAACACTTCGAGCAATTCTATGTAACTAATTTCACTAGGGTTATATTTTATTTGAATAACCTCGGCATGGCCGGTTTTTCCGGTGCACACTTCTTCGTAGGTGGGGTTTTCTTTTGCACCACCAGAATAACCTGATTTAGCCTCTATAATACCCTTTAATTGATCAAACATTGCTTCGGTGCACCAAAAACAACCCCCTCCAAAAGTGGCCAATTCATATGTGGTTTTAGTCATTTGTTTATCGTTTTTAACGGTTTGACAATTGCTTGTAAAGCTAATGATTAGCAGAAAGAATGCTGAAATGTGAAAGTAATTATTTAACATATCATTTTAACGAACAAGATTAATTTTGGTTCAAATATTTTATCGTGTCATTACACGATATACGTCATCAAAAGTTTTGCATTCCATTAGCTTAGTGCTTAAGCTACCTGCGCCGCTGTAACTATTTATATAAATTTTATTGAATCGTTTAAGTTTTTGTTCCATGCTTTTTTAAAAAGCTGGCTAAACTATATTAAAAGGCATTTGCGCTGCTCAAAGTCAATTTTTTTTTAGAATGATTAAATATCCATGGGTTTTTAAAAATGCCATGACCTGCCATTATACCATCTAGTTTGTGTTTTGTAATTTTTTGAGAACCGTCCAGATAAGTTTCAACGTTGCCATTGCCAATAATTTTAGGCGGGCCGATATTTTCGTAAAATAATAGCTTTTCCTATTTCATACCAATCGGCTATTTTATTTGACATTTGCTTTTGTATGCGTCTGTAAATAGAAATAGCTGCAAGCTTGGTGTTTAAAAGATTTGCTATCCAACCATCAGTTGCAATTGTGTTAAATCCGATACGTGTTTTAACAGAAACTGGGAATGTGGTGCCTTTTTGGATAGCTTTAATTAATTCGACCGCTAATTCATGGTCTGAATTAAGGCTGAGTAAATATTCTTTTTAACCGCCTTTTTTTACTGGGCATTCCATATTAATATCATGCCATCAAAATGCCCCATTTAGCTAATTAGTGCTTGTCTATAAAGTCAACTACTTCGTTATGTTCACCATGAAAACAGTCATCTACAAAAGTAGACTCCTTGGTTTTCCTGGTTTCTCAAGCCTTGTATTTGAGCTTTATATTTCA